>DATLOP010000324.1:0-6376 GCA_035536255.1 Solirubrobacteraceae bacterium | reverse complement strand
CCGGAGGCGCGGCGACTGGCGGCCGCGCAGCGGCCGGCCGCCGTACCGGTGCGGCCGCGGGAGGCGAACCCGCAGCGCCGTCCGCCCCGTCGTCGGAGATCTCGAGACGGCGCTCCAGTCGCTCCAGCCGGGTGAGCAGGGCAGCGTCGTCGTACGCGGCCTCCGGAAGCAGCACCCGCGCGCAGACCAGCTCGAGCAGCATCCGCGGCGTGGTGGTTCCGCGCATCTCGGTCAGCCCGGCCGCGAACAGATCGGCGGCGCGGCTCAGTCCGGCGGTCCCGATCTGGCGGGCCTGGCGGGTCATCTGATCCACCCGGTCAGGCGGGCAGTCGAGAAGCCCGGTGGCGACCGCCTCCGGCACGGCGTCCAAGACGATCAGGTCGCGCAGTCGCTCCAGGACGTCCTGGGCAAAGCGGCGGGGGTCGTGCCCGCCCTCCAGCACTCGTTCGACCCCGGTGAACACGGCGGCCGCATCGCGGGCAGCGAAGGCATCCACGACGTCGTCCAGCAGGGTGTCCGGTGTGACGCCCAACAGCGCGGCCGCGTCCTCGCGCGTCACGCCGTCGGGGCCGGCCGAGGCGAGCACCTGGTCGAGGATGGACAGCCCGTCGCGCGCGGAGCCGGCGGCGGCCCGCACCACCAGCGGGAGCACCGTGCGGTCGACTGCCACGCCCTCCTGATCGAGCACATCGCCGAGCAGGTCGAGCAGGTCCTTGCGGGCCATCAGCCGGAACGGGTAGTGGTGCGTGCGCGACCGGATGGTGGTGAGCACCTTCTCGGGCTCCGTCGTCGCGAAGACGAAGCGCAGAAACTCCGGCGGCTCCTCGACGAGCTTGAGCAGCGCGTTGAAGCCCTCCCGCGAGACCATGTGCGCCTCATCGATGATGTAGACCTTGAAGCGGCTGGAGACCGGCGCGTAGAACGCCCGCTCGCGTAGGTCGCGGGCGTCGTCCACGCCACCGTGAGACGCGGCGTCGATCTCGACGACGTCCAGCGAGCCGGGCCCGTTGGGGGCCAGGGCGACGCAGCTGTCGCAGCTGCCGCAGGGGTCGGGGGTCGGCCCCTTGTCGCAGTTGAGCGAGCGGGCCAGGATCCGGGCGCTGGAGGTCTTGCCGCAGCCGCGCGGGCCGCTGAATAGGTACGCGTGGTGGATGCGCCCGTTGCGCAGCGCCTGCTGCAGCGGCTCGGTGACGTGCTCTTGCCCCTTGAGTTCGGCGAAGCTGCCAGGGCGGTACTTGCGATAGAGCGCGAGGGCCACGCGACGTCCTTCCACCCATCCCACCGAAACGCCCGCCCGTGACTCCCGGCCGGGTAACGACGCGACCCCCCGCACACCCGCCCAGAGCCCGCCTGCCCTTGCTGCCTTCCGGCCCTGGGGGAGTTCAGCGAGATCGGCGCCGCACGAGGGGTCGCCGAGAACTCTAGACGCCCCCTCCGACCCGGATCGATCCCGGGATCCTCAGGGAGTACGGCGGGTGGCGGTTAGAGTTCTCGGCTGGAGGATTCGCCTAGTTGGCCTATGGCGCACGCTTGGAAAGCGTGTTGGGGGCAACCCCTCGCGAGTTCGAATCTCGCATCCTCCGCCACGCACCACGCCCACTCGCTGTGGGCTAGCGCTCAGCCGGCAGCCGGTAGGAGTGGGGGCCGCGAAGGACGTTGTCGAGCTCCCCCACGGGCGTCAACGCCTCGGGGGCGAGGCGGGCCCATGCGGACACGTCTGGCAGGACCGTTCCGGGGCGGAGCTGCTCCGGCAGCAGGCGGTAGGGGAGATCGACGCGGACGCTGCTTCCGTCGACGACAGCAGGAAGTCTCACAAGCCTCGGTCCGGCGCCGCACCCACCGCTATCGCCGTAATGAGCGACGCCTCGGCCCACGCCGTTCGTAGTGAACTCGACGACGAATCGGCAGTCCGGAGTGGGTTGCCCCACCAGGCCGTACTGCAGGTCCTGGCCGGACCGCCCGTGCGGGCCGATACGTCCGGCGGTACGGAATGCGACGGACCAGCCGACCACGCGACTGCGCTCGCGCAGCGGTGAGAGGCGGACTCGCAGCAGGTCGGCCTCCGCTGCCGATGCGGCGGGCGAAACGACGTTCCCGACCAGGTGCTCCGACCCTTGGTCGTTCACTCCGTTCGCGTCGCCGGCAGGGTCGGTCATGACGAGGTCCCGCGCCGGCCCAGGACCGGCAGCGAGGGCTGCCCCCGGCAGCACTGCCGCGCAGCAGGCGGCGACGAGCAGGGTGTGGCGGACGGTCACGAAAAGCTCCTCAAGGGATGGGTGATCAGCGGGCGGCGGAGTAGCGGAAGAACCGGTTGATGCCGTGGGTGGCGTAGACGTAGGCCGACCGTGCCGCGGCGGGAACCCGTCCGGTCTCGGGCTTGCTGACGTGCTCGTCAATGACGGCCACGATCTTCGCGCCCGTCTGCCCGACGGGCTTGTTCAGGAAGACGATGCCGTAGGTCTCGCTGCCCTGGGCGGTGCCAAGTTCGTCCGGACGCCGGCCGGCCACCACGAACTTCCCGCCGACGGTCCGGCGGTCGACGTTGAACGAGTAGGTGATCAGGCCGTTCAGAACGGGTCGCCCGGCATTGTGCGCGTCCAGCACCTGGGCGGGCATCGCGCTGACGGGGACCTCTTGCAGGGTGCGGACCGACCCGTCTTGCACCTGGCGGGCAGAGGGAGCGGCCGACGTCGCTGGCGCCACCGCCGCAGCGCCGAGCAGCAGTGCTGTTGCCAGCAGACGGACCTTCATGATGCCTCCCGAACTCTCGCGGCAAGGGCCGCGTCATTGAGGAGTACGGCCCGATGCACGCAAAGGTTCGGCAGAGGGCGAAACAGATTTCGCAGCCATGCGGCCGCACGGACGCAGTTACGCCCAGTTGGGTTGTGCCCGGTCGTTGGCGATCTTCCGCACGGTGCCGTCCGAGCGGAGCCGTTGGGCGTAGGCCGGCGCGTCCTCACACGTCTCCGCGCATTCCAGCATCCCGAGGACGACGGAGCGCCCCGTGGCGTCCACATCGACCGTGGCGACGATGTCGAGCCGCTCCGCCAGCACCCGGCTGCTGGCGGCGTCTAGTTCGACAACTCGGCCCAGGCCCGCGCTCTCGGCGTTGGGATCGCCGCAGGTCTGGCCCGCGAGGAGCCGTCCGGTCGGCCGGAAGGACACCGCCGACAGGCCGCACTCCTCACCGGCAGGGGGTGCTGGGCCGCGCCAGGGCCGGGTCTCGTCAACCCGCTGCGCTGAGCTCGGAGAGAAGACGTAGATCCGGGTCTCGTAGCGGCACGTGTCACTCCCGGAGACGTCCGGACACCCGGGGGAACCCATCGTCGCGAGGACGGCGATGCGCTGACCATCCTGGGTCCAGTCGATGTCCTCGATCGTCGCGCCGTGCTGGGCAGCGAAGGGGATCTCCCTTGCGCCCACGACTAAGACGCTCTCTGCGCCCGTTTCGTAGCGGCTGTGGGTGCAACTGGTCAGGGCATAAGCGAGCTCACCGCGAACGCTCTGGACCGGCTGGACGGGAACCCGCCCGGCCGTGCGCTTCCTCAGCACCGTGGACGGCCCGCCCGTCAGGGGGACGCTCCGGATGCTGCCAGCACACTGCCCTTCGGCGTGCACATAGAGAACCGACTTCCCGTCCGCGGAGAGCGAGGGGTCGACCTCGCGGTATGGCGTCAGTCGCTCGGTGAGGAACCGCTCACGCCGCCCGTCGCTCGCCCGGTAGACAGCAACGCGGTTGTCCTCGACCGCCACGAACCGGGCGGGGGGGCTTGCGGCCGCCGTCGGTGTCGGACTCGGCGCGGCTGGGGAGGGCGTGGGCGAGCCCCCCGTCGGGGTGGGGCTCGGACTGGAGACCGCCGAGGGGGCGCCGAGGGGCGCGTCGCTAGGGGGTGCGTCGTTGTTCGCGCGCACCAAGAAAACGGCGCCTGCCGCGGCGAAGACCGCGAGGATGAGGGCGACGGCAAGGAGGGTCCGACCTTGGCTTCGCACGGGCCTGCTCCCTCCTTGGCTCATGGGGGGCACAGGACGACGAGTGTGACCCGGCATGGTCGTGTTCTACCCACCAGAGCCGTCTGCAATGTGGTGCTGGGGGCGGGGGGCGTTCAGGCCGTACCGGACGCCGAGCATGCGAACCGTGAAGCACACGGCGGCCGCAGTGACGGCGGCGGCGAGCCCGTACACGTTCGCGGCGACGGCTGCCACGGTGAGCGCGGCGGCGGCGAGCGCCGGGATCGCATAGAGCTCGCTGCGGAGGACGGTGGGGACCTGGGCGACCATGACGTCGCGCAGGGTCCCGCCGCCGACGGCGGTGAGCGCGCCGAGGAGAACGGCTTGGGGCGCACCGAGCCCGAACTCGAGTGCCTTGCTGGCGCCGGTGACCGCGAAGAGGCTCAGGCCCACCGCGTCGAGGACGGTGATCGGCGCGGCGAGCCGTTCCAGCCGCTGGCCGAGCAGAAATGCGAGGAGGGCGCCGGCGGCGGCGACCCCGAGATACCGCCCGTCGGCGAAGGTCGCAGGCGGCGTCGCGCCGATGAGCACGTCGCGGACGATCCCGCCGCCGAGGGCGGTGATCATGCCCAGGGTGAGGACGCCGACAATGTCCAGCCGGGCGACCCGGAGCGCGATGAGCGCGCCGTTCAGCGCGAACGCGAAGACGCCGGTCAGATCGAGGGCGAGCAGCAACGGAGCGCCGGTGCTGGTCATGGGTTCTCCTGGCTGTCAGAGGAGGCCGAGGACGGCCCCACCGTCGACGCCGACCGCGGTGCCGTTGATGAACGCGGCCTGCGAGGAGCAGAGGAATGCGACGACTGAGCCGAAGTCGGCGGGGTCGCCCGTCCGTCCGGTGACGCCCCGTTCGATCAGCCGGTCGGTGGCGTGGAGGCCGGGAGCCGCCAGGTTGACGGTGATGCCGTCGGCGGCGAGGTCCTGCGCGGCGGTCTTGGTCCAGGCCCACAGCGCGGCCCGGGACACATTGGAGAGCGCGAGGTCGGGGATGGGCTGCTTCACGGACGCGGAGGCAATGAACACGATCCGGCCCCAGCCGGCGGCTCGCATGTGAGGAACGGCTGCGCGGGCGAGCCGGATCGACGCGAGCATGTTCGCATTGACGGCCGAGAGGATCTGCTCGTCGGCGACGTCGAGGGCCCGGCCCCCCGCGGGGCCGCCGGCGTTCCCGACGATGACGTCCAGGCGGCCCCATCGCTCGACGGCCGCCTCAACGAGCCGGGCTGGCATTGCGGCGTCGGTGATGTCGCCGGGGGCGACGATTGCGTCGGGAATTCGCTCGGCGACCTCGTGAAGCGCCGCGGGGTCGCGGGAGTTGAGGACGACCTTCGCGCCCTCTGCGGCCAGAGCGAGCGCGGTCGCGCGCCCTAACCCCCTGGAGGCGGCGGTGACGACGGCGACCCGTCCGTCGAGGCCGAGGTCCATCAGGCGCCCATCCCGGCGGTGCGGACGCCCGTCCAGCGGTCGATTTCCGCCTGCAGGTCGAGCCGCTCGATCGGGGCAGCGTTCTCGTACTCGCCCCACGCCTCGCGCGGGAGCATCCACATGATCTCGAACTCGTTGCCGTCCGGGTCCGCCCCGTAGAGGCTCTTGGTCGCGCCATGGCTGCTCTCGCCACCGAGCGCGCCGGCGTTGGCGAGAACGCGCCGGGCCTCGGCGAGCTCGTCAATCGTGTCGACCTGCCAGGCGAGGTGGTACAGCCCGATCGCGCGGGCGCGCTTCGGCGCGGCCTGCTCGCCGACGCCGAACAGCCCGAGGTCGTGGTGGTTGCCGGACCGGGGCAGGCGCAGGAACGCGGCGTCGGCGCGGGGCTCGCGGGCCGCGACCTCCATCCCGAACACCTCCGTGTAGAACTTCTCGGCCCGCTTCAGGTCCGCCACGAACAGGACGGCGTGGTTGAGGCGGACCGGGCTAACGGTGCCCATCAGGCGGCGGTCTGCTGCGGGCCCACGAGCCGGAACGAGCTCTGCCACGTCCAGCCGCGGGTGGCGTTGAGGCTGATGTTCAGGAAGGCGATCTCCTCCAGCGAGCGCGCCATCCGTAGGCCGCCCGCATCCACCGCGCGGAACCCGAGGGACTCGACCAGGCCAGTGACGGCGGTCTTGGCGGCCTCGTCGTCGCCGGCGACAAGCGCGTCGAGCGGCTGGCCGCATTCCGTCGGCGCCGCGTAGCGGGACGCGAAGACGGTGTTCAGTGCCTTCACGACCTTCGCGCCCAGGACCTGCTCCTGGAGGGTCTCGGCGGCGGAGGGGCCGGTGGTCGTGAGGCCCGTGTAGGTGTCGTTGAGCGGGTTGGTCGCGTCGACCAGCACCTTGCCGTCGAGGGCCGCGCCGAGGTCGGCAACGACTCCCGCGACGGCGCCGTGCGGGAC
>DATLOP010000323.1:0-2177 GCA_035536255.1 Solirubrobacteraceae bacterium | reverse complement strand
CGGGCGGCTCCTGGCGTTGTCTGTGGCGCTCCTCCCGGCGACTCCTGCCCTCCTCTTCCTCGTCCGGGTGCGGCAGCCCGGGGCGATCGAGCGCGTAGGTCAGGATCGCGCCGTAGGGCTCGTTCTCGCCGCGGAAGGTGCCGGCGCCCCCGCCGCGCCCGGCGCCGCTCGGCTGGCGCAGGAAGTAGGGACGCGCATCGGCGACGGGGAAGAGGTGGACCGGCGCGCGCAGCGCCGCCTCGTCGAGGGTGCGGAGGGGACCGACGTCGTCGAGGACGTAGGCGGCGCGGCCGTGCGTGGCGACGACGAGGTCGCCGTCGCGCGGGTGGACCAGAAGGTCCATGACCGAGACCGTCGGAATGCCGTGGCGCCAGCGCAGCCAGCGCCGCCCGCCGTCGATCGACACCCAGAGCCCCATCTCGGTGCCGAGGAAGAGAAGGGCGGGGTCGACCGGGTCCTGGGCGATTGCCAGCGCGTAGCCGTCGAGGTCCTTGGTCGCCAGGCTCTTCCAGCTCCGCCCGAAGTCGTCGGTGCGGACGACGTAGGGCGCGAAGTCGGAGCGGCGGTGGTTGTCGAAGACGACGAAGGCCGTCCCCGCGGCGTGCGGCGACGGCGCGACGTGCGGGATCCAGGTGTTGGCCGGCACGCCGCGGAGGTTCTTCTCGATGCTCGTCCAGCTCTTGCCGCCGTCGCGCGTCACGTGCAGGCGCCCGTCGTCGGTCCCCACCCAGAGGAGCCCGCGCTCGAGCGGCGACGGCGCGATGGCGACGATCGTGGTGAAGTTTTCGGCGCCGGTGACGTCGGGCGTGAGGCCGCCGCTCTCCTCCTGCTTCTGCCACTCCGGGTTGTCGGTCGTGAGGTCGGGGCTGATGGTCTCCCAGGTGCGGCCGCGGTCGGTCGAGCGGTGGAGGTACTGGCTGCCGTAGTAGACCGTCGCCGGCTCGAAGGGGTCGATCGCCAGGCCGGCGTTCCAGTTGAAGCGGAGCTCCTCGCCGGTGCCGGGCGACGGCTCCGGCGGGCGGACGTAGGAGGTGGCGCCGCTCGCCAGGTCCCAGCGCAGGAGGTTTCCGCCCTGCCACATCGAGTAGCCGGCGCGCGAGTCCGCCGGGTCGGGCCGGACGTCGAAGCCGTCGCCGAACCCCACCCGCTGCCAGTGCTGGTTGCGCACGCCCCCGTCCTCGCGCACCGCGTTGGGGCCGCGCCAGGAGCCGTTGTCCTGCATGCCGCCGTAGACGTTGTAGGGGTCGTCCATGTCCACGGCCACGTGGTAGTACTGGGCGAGCGGCAGGTTCTCGACGAATGACCACGTCGCGCCGCGGTCGTGGCTGATGCCGAGGCCGCCGTCGTTGCCCGCCACCATCCGCGTCGGGTCGCGCGGGTCGATCCAGAGGGCGTGGAAGTCGCCGTGGATCTCGCGCGAGCGGCCGAGCAGCTTGAAGGTGCGCCCGCCGTCGTCCGAGACGCGCAGCCGCGAGGTCAGGCTGTAGACCCGGTTCGGCCAGAGCGGATCGACGCGCAGGTCGGCGTAGTAGAACGGCCGCTCGGTCGCCTCTGGGTCGCTCGACACCTCCTGGAAGCTGCGGCCGCCGTCGTCGGAGCGGAGGACGACCCCCTTCTCCTCCGCCTCGACCAGGGCGTAGACGACCTGCGGGTCGGCGGGGGCGACGGCGAGCCCGATCCGTCCCAGCGGCCCCTCCGGCAGGCCCTCCCGCGGCGTCAGCTCCCGCCAGGTGGCGCCGCCGTCGTGGGTGACGAAGAGGCCCGAGCCGGCGCCCCCCGAGCGGAAGAGCCAGGGCCAGCGCCGGTGCTCCCACATGGCGGCGAAGAGCTTGTTCGGATTGCCCGGATCGATCGCCAGGTCGGCGGCGCCGGTCCGCTCGTCGAGGTAGAGGACCTTTCGCCAGCTCTTGCCGCCGTCGGTCGTCTTGAAGACGCCGCGCTCGGCGTTCTCCCCCCAGAGGCGGCCCATCGCCGCCACCCAGGCGGTGTCGGGGTCGGTGGGGTGGAGGACGACGCGCGCGATCCGCTCGGTGGCCTCGAGCCCGAGGTGGCTCCAGGTGCGGCCGCCGTCGAGCGAGCGGAAGACGCCGCGGCCGATCGAGACGCTGTTGCGCACGTTGCCCTCGCCGCTGCCCACCCAGACGATCTGCGGGTTGGGCTGGAAGAGGGCGACGTCG
>DATLOP010000322.1:0-4354 GCA_035536255.1 Solirubrobacteraceae bacterium | reverse complement strand
CCTGAGGGCCTGCGCGAGTCCGACCGGCTCCCGGAGCCGCTGTACACGCCGTCGACCAAGGCCGACGTGGGCCACGACGAGGCGATCGACTTCGAGCAGACCGTGGAGCTGATCGGCGACCGTGCGCTGGCCGAGCGCCTGCGCGCCGCGACGCTGGCCGTCTACGAGACGGTCGCCGAGCACGCGCTCGCGCGCGGGATCATCCTTGCCGACACGAAGCTCGAGTTCGGCCTGGACGCCGACGGGCGGCTGACGCTCGGCGACGAGGTCTGCACCCCGGACTCGTCGCGCTTCTGGCCCGCCGACGCCTACGAGCCCGGCCGCGGGCAGCCGTCGTTCGACAAGCAGTACGTGCGCGACTGGGCGGCGGGCACCGGCTGGGACAAGTCGCCGCCCGCGCCGGCCCTCCCGGAGGACGTGGGCGCGGCCACGCGCGAGCGCTACGTGACCGCCTCCGAGCGCCTGGCCGGCGAGCTGGTCCTGGGCGACGAGGCGATGACGCCCGACTCCTCGCGCTTCTGGCCCGCCGACGAGTACGAGCCCGGGCGCGGCCAGCGCTCGTTCGACAAGCAGTACGTGCGCGACTGGGCGGCGGGCAGCGGGTGGGACAAGTCGCCGCCGGCGCCCGCGATCCCCGACGAGGTCGTCGAGCGCACCCGCGACCGCTACGTCGAGGCCTACGAGCGCCTGTCCGACGAGCCGTTCGGCGCGTGGGTCACCCGGACGCGGGCATGAGGGCGCGCGTCCTGGTCCGCCCCAAGGCCGGCATCCTCGACCCGCAGGGCAAGGCGGTGGAGCGCGCGCTGCCCGCGCTGGGGTTCGACGGCGTCCAGAACGTCCACGTCGGGCGCCTGATCGAGCTCGACGTCGAGGACCCGGGTCAGCTGGAGGCCATGTGCGAGAAGCTCCTGGCCAACCCGCTGATCGAGGACTTCGAGATCCAGACGTCGTGAAGTTCGGGATCGTCCGCTTCCCCGGCTCGTGCGACGAGGTCGACGCCCAGCTGGCGGCGTCGCGCGTGGGCCAGGCCGAGCTGCTGTGGCACGGCGACCGCGACCTGCGCGGCGTGGACGCGGTGATCGTCCCCGGGGGGTTCTCGTACGGCGACTACCTGCGCGTGGGCGCGATCGCGCGGTTCAGCCCGGTGATGGAGTCGGTGATCGAGTTCGCCCGTGGCGGCGGCCCCGTGCTGGGCATCTGCAACGGCTTCCAGGTCCTGTGCGAGGCCGGCCTGCTGCCCGGCGCCCTGCTCCCCACCGCCGGGCTGCGGTTCGTGTGCCGCCAGGTCGACTGCGTGGTGGAGGACGCCGGCACGCCGTTCACCCGGGACACCGCCCCCGGCGACGTGCTGTCGATCCCGGTCAAGCACACCACCGGCCGCTACCACCGCCCGCCGGACGGCGACGTGCGCGTGGTCCTGCGCTACGCCCCCGGGCACAACCCCAACGGCTCCGAGGACGACATCGCGGCGATCGCCAGCGAGGCGGGCAACGTGTTCGGCCTCATGCCCCACCCCGAGCACGCGGTGGACCCGCTGACCGGCTCGGCCGACGGCCTGAAGATCTTCTCCTCGCTGGCCGCCGTACCGGCGTAGAGTCGGTCCATGTACGACTACGTGATCGTGGGCGCCGGCTCGGCGGGATGCGTCCTGGCCGCCCGGCTGACCGAGGACCCCGCCGTGTCGGTCCTGCTTCTGGAGGCCGGCCCGCCGGACAGCAAGGAGACCATCCACGTGCCCGCGGCCTTCGGCGCGCTGCTGAAGACCGACGTGGACTGGGACTACGCCACGCTGCCCGAGGACGGCTGCAACGGGCGCATGATGTACATGCCCCGCGGCAAGACGCTCGGCGGCTCGTCCTCGATCAACGCCATGGTCTACGTCCGCGGCGCGCGGGCCGACTACGACGGCTGGCGCGACCTGGGCCACGACGGCTGGGGCTACGACGACCTGCTGCCGCTGTTCAAGCGCGGCGAGGACAACGAGCGCGGCGCCTCGGAGTTCCACGGGACGGGCGGCGAGCTGAGCGTCGCCGACAGCCGCTCGAACAACCCGATGGCCGACGCGTTCGTGGAGGCGGCGCTCCAGGCCGGTCACGAGGCCAACGACGACTTCAACGCCGCCGCCCAGGACGGGGTCGGCCGCTACCAGGTGACCCAGCGCAACGGGATGCGCTGCTCGACGGCGGTGGCCTTCCTGCAC
This sequence comes from Solirubrobacteraceae bacterium, assembly GCA_035536255.1. Classification (GTDB taxonomy): domain Bacteria; phylum Actinomycetota; class Thermoleophilia; order Solirubrobacterales; family Solirubrobacteraceae; genus AC-38. The sequence goes on along the minus strand of DATLOP010000322.1, from coordinate 2,154 downwards.
CCGGTCCTCGAGCGCGCGAACCTGACGGTGGAGACGCGCACGCACGTGCACCGCGTCCTGCTGGAGGGCGGGCGCGCCGTGGGGATCGTCGGGGAGCGCCACGGCGAGCCGGTGGAGGTGCGCGCGTCGCGGGAGGTCGTGCTGGCCGCCGGCGCCTACAACTCCCCGCAGCTGCTGATGCTCTCGGGCATCGGCCCGGCCGACCACCTGGTCTCGCGCGAGATCGACGTGGCGGTCGACCTGCCGGGCGTGGGCGAGAACCTCCAGGACCACGTCCAGGTCGGGGGGATCTGGACGACCGACGCGCCGGTCTCGCTGATCGTCGGCGCCGAGCCGGAGCACCAGCAGGCCTTCGCCGAGCGCGGGGAGGGGCCGCTGACGTCCAACGTGGCCGAGACCGGCGGCTTCTGGCGCTCGGACCCGTCGCTGCCCGCCCCCGACCTCCAGTTCCACTGCGCGCCGGTGATGTTCGTCGACGAGGGGCTGGGCGACCCGGTGGCGCACGGGATCTCGTTCGGGGTGTGCCTGCTCACGCCGCGCTCGCGCGGCACCCTGCGCCTGCGCACCGGCGACCCCGGCGCCAAGCCGGCCATCCGCAACGCGTTCTACTCGGACCCCGAGGACGTGCGCGTGGTGATGCAGGGCCTGCGACGCGTGTACGAGATCGCCCGCCAGCCGGCGCTGGAGCCCTACTGCCGGGAGCTGTTCGTGGGCGCGGCGTCGGACTCCGACGCCGACCTGCGCGCCCACATGGCGCGCAGCTCGCAGGTGCTCTACCACCCGGTCGGGACGTGCGCCATGGGCTCGGTCGTCGACGCGCAGCTGCGGGTGCAGGGCGTGGACGCGCTGCGGGTGGTCGACGCCTCGGTCATGCCGGTCGTGACGCGCGGCAACACCAACGCGCCGACGATCGCCATCGCCGAGCGCGCGGCGGACATGATCCGCGACGGGCCCGCGCGCGAGGGCGAGCCGGGCCGGGCGCTAGCATCGAACCCGTGAGCGTCGCGGCCGCCTTTGCCCCCTGACGTCGAGCAGCTGCCCGGCGTCGGCGAGGCGGTGGCGCTCGGCCTGACCGAGGCCGAGTACGAGCTGGTCGTGGAGAAGCTCGGCCGCCCGCCCAACCAGGTCGAGCTGGCCATGTTCTCGCTGCTGTGGAGCGAGCACTGCGCCTACAAGCACTCCAAGCGGCTGCTGGGGCAGCTGCCCACCGAGGGGGAGCATCTGCTGATGGGGCCGGGCGAGAACGCCGGCGCCGTGGACGTGGGCGGCGGGCTGGCCTGCGCGTTCAAGGTCGAGTCGCACAACCACCCCAGCGCGGTCGAGCCGTTCCAGGGCGCGGCGACGGGGGTCGGCGGCATCCTGCGCGACGTGTTCGCCGTGGGGGCGCGGCCGATCGCCGTGCTGGACTCGCTGCGCTTCGGCGAGCCGTCGTCCGGACGCTCGCGCTACCTGCTGGACCGCGCCGTGGCGGGCATCGGCCACTACGGCAACTCGATCGGCGTCCCCACGGTGGGCGGCGAGGTCTACTTCGAGGCGCCCTACGAGCAGAACTGCCTGGTCAACGCGATGTGCCTGGGCCTGGCGCCGCACGAGCGGCTCACGCGCAGCGCGGCCGCCGGGCCGGGCAACGTGCTCGTGCTGATGGGCGCGTCGACCGGGCGCGACGGGATCGGCGGGGCGTCGGTGCTGGCGTCGGCCGAGCTGGACGAGGCGGACGAGGCCAAGCGCCCCTCGGTCCAGATCGGCGACCCCTTCGAGGAGAAGAAGGTCATGGAGTGCTGCCTGGAGCTGCTGGACCGCGGGGCGCTGGTCTCGCTCCAGGACCTCGGCGCGGCCGGGCTCACCTCGTCGGCGGCCGAGATGGCCAGCAAGGGCGAGGTCGGCCTGGACGTCGACGTCGCCCGCGTGCCGCTGCGCGAGGCCGACATGGAGGCCTTCGAGATCATGGTCTCGGAGTCCCAGGAGCGGATGCTCGCCGTGGTCGCGCCCGACCGCGTGGACGAGGTCCTGGAGGTGTGCGAGCGCTGGGAGGTCGGCGGCGCGACGATCGGCGAGGTCACCACGACGGGGCGCCTGCGCGTGCTGCGCGACGGCGAGGTCGAGGGCGACGTCCCGGTGGCCGCGCTGGTGGACGAGTGCCCGCTGTACGACCTG
>DATLOP010000321.1:0-2439 GCA_035536255.1 Solirubrobacteraceae bacterium | reverse complement strand
CCCCGGCACCACGATCACCGACGAGGCGTACGCCAGCTGGATCGCCGCGTCGTCGATGCCCAGCTCGCGCACCGTCCCGCCCTCGGCGCCGGCCGCTCCGGCCACCGCATCGCCGCCGCCGAACCCGCCGATCATGATGTTGAGGACGGATCGGTTCATCGCGTCGGCCATCAGCTTGGTCAGGATCGAGCCCGACGCGCCGACGAGCATCCCGGCCACGATCATCGCCGTGTTGTTCAGCGCGATCCCGGCCGCGGCGGCCGACAGGCCGGTGAACGCGTTGAGCAGCGAGATGACCACCGGCATGTCGGCGCCCCCGATGGGCAGCACGACGAAGTTGCCCAGCAGGGCGGCGGCGACGAGCAGGCCGATGATGAGCAGCTCGTCGTCGCTGCCCGCGGCGATGGCCGCGCCGGCGCCGACCGCCGCCAGCAGGAGGAGCAGGTTGACCAGCTGCTGCGCGCGCCCCAGGGTGATCGGGCGCCCGGGGATGATCTCCTGAAGCTTGCCGAAGGCGATGTTCGAGCCCCAGAACGACACCGATCCGACGATGCCCGCGAACAGCGCGGCGATCGCAACGTAGAGGGGCTCGCCGTCGAAGCCGTGGGTATGGCGGAACTCGACCCAGGCGATCAGCGCGATGGCCCCGCCGCCGACGCCGTTGAACAGCGCCACCATCTGCGGGATCGCGGTCATCTTCACGTTGCGCGCCGCCGGGACGCCGACGATCGTGCCCAGGACGATGCCGAGCGCGATCAGGACCCAGTTGTGGTCCATCTCGTCGTAGAGCAGCGTGGCGACGATCGCGATGACCATGCCGACGGCGGCGATCCAGTTGCCGCGAACCGCGGTGCGCGGGTGGCGCAGGCCCATCAGGCCGACGATGAACAGGCCGAAGGCGACGATGTACGCGCACCCGATGAAGTCCGGGTCGTGGAAGAACGAGGTGGCGATCACTCGTCGGCTTCCGGCTTCCTCGGCTCGGGGCGCGACTTGAACATGCCGAGCATCCGGTCGGTGACCAGGAACCCGCCGACCACGTTGATCGTCCCGAAGACGATCGCGATCACCAGCAGCACCTTATCCAGCGTCGAGTGCGCCGCCGTGCCCAGGACGAGCAGGCCGCCCAGGATCACGATGCCGTGGATGGCGTTGGTCCCCGACATCAGCGGGGTGTGCAGCGTGTTGGGCACCTTGGAGATGACCACGAAGCCGACGAAGCCGGCCAGCACGAGGATCGCCAGGTTGGTGACGAGCACTAGGAGGCCACCCCCGCCGCCTGCTTGGCGCCCTCGTGGACGATCTCCCCGCCCCGGGTGACGCACGCGCCGGCGACGATCTCGTCCTCGAAGTCCAGGTGCAGCGCGCCGTCCTCGCCGGTCATCAGGTCGAGCAGCGACTGGATGTTGCGCGCGTAGAGCTGGGACGCGTGCTCGGCCATGGTGCTCGGCACGTTCAGCGGCGCGGCGATCGTCACGTCGTGCTTGACCACGGTCTCCCCCGGCTCGGTCAGCTCGCAGTTGCCGCCCGCCTCGCCGGCCAGGTCGATCACGACCGCCCCGGGCTTCATCCGCTCGACGGCCGACGCCGTGACGAGCTTGGGCGCGGGGCGGCCGGGGACGAGCGCCGTCGTGATGACCACGTCGAACTCGGTGATGGCGTCGGTCAGCTCCTGCTGCTGGGCCGCCTTCTCCTCGTCGGTCAGCTCGCGGGCGTAGCCGCCCTCGCCCTCGGCGCCCTGGCCCGCCTCCAGCTCGAGGAAGGTGGCGCCCAGGGACTGGACCTGCTCGGCCACCGCGCTGCGCACGTCGTAGCCGGTGACCGACGCACCCAGGCGCCGCGCGGTGGCGATGGCCTGCAGCCCGGCCACTCCGGCGCCGAGCACCAGCACCTTGGCCGGGCGGATCGTCCCCGCCGCGGTCATGAGCATCGGGTAGAAGCGCCCGAGCAGCTGGGCGCCGAGCAGGGCGGCGCGGTAGCCCGCCACGTTGGACTGCGAGGACAGCGCGTCCATGGACTGGGCGCGGCTGATGCGCGGCACGGCCTCCAGGGCGAACGCCGTGGCGCCCGAGTCGGCCAGCGCGCGGACGGTGTCGGGCGAGGTGAGCGGTTGGAGGAACCCCAGGACGACGCTGCCCTCGTTCAGCCGCGCGATCTCCTCGGGGCTGGGCGGGGCGACCTTGGCCACGACATCGGCGCCCCAGGCGTCGGGCCCGACGGTGGCGCCCGCCTCCTCGAAGAGGTGGTCGGGGATCAGGGCCGCCTGGCCGGCTCCGGCCTCGACGACGACCTCGTGTCCCTGGCCCGTGAGCTTGCGCACGACCTCGGGCACGAGGGCGACGCGCCTCTCTCGCTCAGCGGTCTCCTTCGGCACTCCTACTCGCATGAAGGGCGGGAACCCTAGCGATTCCTCGGGGGCCGGGCGGTCCTCAGGAGAGC
>DATLOP010000320.1:0-2841 GCA_035536255.1 Solirubrobacteraceae bacterium | reverse complement strand
CCAGGGCGCGCACCCGCTCGGGGGCGGGCGCCCCGATCGAGTCGCCGATCGCCACCGCGACGTCGAGCCCGGCGAGGTCGAGCAGGGCGAGGGGCCCGAGCGGGTGGCCGGCGCCGAGCTTCATGCACGCGTCGACGTCGGCCGCGTCCATCCCCGTCTCCTCGAGCAGTCGCACGGCCGAGAACAGGTAGGGGAAGAGCAGGCGGTTGACGACGAACCCGGGTACGTCGGGGACCTCGACCGAGGTCTTGCCCAAGGCCTCGCAGACGCCGCGCGCGCGAGCGCGCGTGTCGGGCGTCGCCTCCGGCGGGAAGGCCAGCTCGACCAGGGCCATCTTGGGCACCGGGTTGAACACGTGGAAGCCGGCGAAACGGGCCGGGCGGCCCGTCGCCTGTGCCAGCTCCCGCACCGAGAGGGAGGAGGTGGTGGTGGCGAGGATGGCCTGCGGGCCCAGGATCGCGTCCAGCCGGCCGAACAGCTCCCGCTTGGCGTCACCGTCCTCGGCGATCGCCTCGACGACGAACGTGCACCCGGCGAGCGCGGCCAGATCGGTCACCACCGTGACCGGCGGGGCGCCGGCCGGCGCGTCCCCGCCCGGCGCGCCCGGGCTCGGCCCGACGCTCTCGCGCGCCCGCGCGGCGGACTCCTCCGAGCGCGCCCACACGACGACCTCGCCGTGCTCGGCGGCCGTCTTCGCGAGCCCGCAGGCGATCGTGCCGCTGCCGGCTATCCCCAGTCGCTCCTCCAAGGCGCGCGGGATCGTAGACCAACGTCCTGGTTGACCGGCCAGTCAACGGGGAGAGTAGGCTTAGAGGCGAATCCGAAACCGGAGGGCAACGCACGCATGAGCACTCAGCAGGGTCGCGAGGTCGTGATCGTCGAGGCGGTCCGCACCCCGATCGGCCGCGGGCACGAGGAGAAGGGCTACTACAAGGACACGCACCCGAGCAACCTGCTCGCCAAGTGCTACTCCGAGGTCATCGAGCGCGCCGGGATCCCCGCCGGCGACGTCGAGGACGTCATCACCGGCTGCGTCCAGCAGTTCGGCGAGCAGGGCTTCAACATCGGCCGCAACGCCTGGCTGGAGGCCGGGCTGCCGATCGAGACGCCCGCCACCACGCTGGACCGCCAGTGCGGGTCCGGCCAGCAGGCCGTCAACTTCGCCGCCTCGCTGATCGCCGCGGGCGTCCACGACGTGGCCATCGGCTCGGGCGTCGAGCACATGGGCCACATCTCCTTCGCCGACGGCATGAAGGCGCAGTCGGAGTTCGGCGCGGCCTTCACGCCCGAGCTGCTGGAGAAGTACAACCTGATCCCGCAGGGCCTGAGCGCCGAGATGATCGCCGACCAGTGGGAGATCCCCCGGTCCGAGCTCGACGAGCTCGCCGTGCGTTCGCACCAGCGCGCCGCCAAGGCGACCGAGGAGGGGCGCTTCGAGCGCGAGACGGTTCCCTTCCAGGTCAACGGCGACACGTACATGACCGACCAGGGCATCCGTCCGGACACCTCGCTGGAGAAGCTCTCGCAGCTCAAGCCCGCGTTCAAGGAGGACGGCAAGATCACGGCCGGCAACTCCTCGCAGGTCTCCGACGGCGCGGCCGCCGTGCTGCTGATGACGCGCGAGAAGGCCGACGCGCTGGGCCTGAAGGCCCGCGCGAAGGTCGTCGACCAGACGACGGTCGGCGTGGACCCGGTGATCATGCTCACGGGCCCGATCCCGGCCACGCAGAAGATCCTCGAGCGTTCGGGGATGACGATCGACGACATCGACCTGATCGAGATCAACGAGGCGTTCGCCCCGGTGGTCGCGGCCTGGCAGCGCGAGCTGGATCCCGACATGGACCGCGTCAACGTCAACGGCGGCGCGATGGCGCTGGGCCACCCGCTCGGCTCCACCGGCGCGCGGCTCATCACGACGCTGCTGCACGAGCTCGAGCGCTCCGACAAGGAGTACGGCCTCGTGACGATGTGCTGCGGCGGCGGGCTGGGCACGGGCACGCTGATCCAGCGGGTCTAGGGCTTGCCTGACGTGGACCTCGGCGCGCCCGTCTCCTACCTGGTCCTGGAGACGGGCGTGCCGGTCTACGACTCCGCGCGGTCCGAGGTCGGTCGCGTCGAGCACGTCCTCGCCGCCGAGGAGGAGGACATCTTCGACGGGATCGTGATCGACGGCCGCGCCGGCCCGGGCGGCTGGCGCTTCGCCGACGCCGACCAGATCGGCGCGCTGTACGAGCGGGGCGTCGTGCTGGCGGTGGGGGCGGACGCGCTGCACGACCCCGAGGCGGCCCCCGGCGTGCTGGAGGCCGACCCGGGCGAGGCGCAGGAGAGCCCGCTCGCCGCCCGCCTGCGCCGGGCGTGGGACCTCATCTCCGGCAACTACTGAGCGGCCGGGATCTCGAGCACCGCTGCCGCGGTGCGGCAGGCGCGCACGCGGCCCGGTCTCACCCCGCGGTCCACGCGGACCGCGCGCCCCTCGCGGTCCAGCCACACCAGGTCCAGCGCGAAGCGCATCCCGAGGGTGTGGACCGAGCGGGTCTTTGGAAGCAGGAGCCCGTGCGGTGGCGGTTCGCGCAGTGCGGCCAGGCCGAGGAGCCGGGCTCTCCAGCGGGCGGCGACCCTCACCGGCCCGTCCCCATCCCACCACGCCTGCCTGCGCGGACGCACGGCCCCGCGAGGGAGGCCCGGGCCGGGCCTCGCCCCCCTCGGCCGGGGCTCCGCTCGGCCGCGCCTCGGCCCCCACGGCCGGGGCTCGGCCCCCTCGGCCGGGGCTCGGCCCCCTCAACGGCTAGCGGTCGTGGTTAACCCCCTATGTCGGGGTTAACCGCAACCAGGTGTGGCGTA
>DATLOP010000319.1:0-8747 GCA_035536255.1 Solirubrobacteraceae bacterium | reverse complement strand
GCCGGCCGGCGCCGCGCCGCCTGAAGCACCGCTACGGCGTCAACGCCGTGCGCTTCACCCGCGACGGGCGGCGCGTGGCCACGGCCAGCGACGACGGCACGGCGCGCGTGTGGGCCGTCCCCTCGGGCCAGCAGGTGGCCGAGCTGGGCGGCCACCTCGACCCGGTGCTCGACGTCGACGTCAGCCCCGACGGGCGCTTCCTGGTTTCGGCCAGCGGCGACCGCACGGCCCGCCTGTGGGACCTGCGCACGCGCCGCCTGGTCGGCGTCTTCGGCGGCCACGACGGACGCGTGCTCCAGGCGCGCTTCTCCGCGCGCGGCGACACGATCCTCACCGTTCCGGACTTCGGTGCCGCGGCCGTCTACGCGTGCGACGCCTGCGGCCCGATCGACGACGTGCTGGAGCGGGCCGAGCGCCTGGTGCGCCGAAACTAGACTGCGGCGCGTGTCGCACGACGAGCTGGAGTCACGCAAGCGCTTCGAGCCGGCGGAGATAGAGCCGCGGATCTCGCAGCGCTGGCTGGACTCCGGGCTCTTCTCGCCCGAGCCGGCGGGGACGGCGGCCGACAACTACTCGATCGCGGTCCCGCCGCCCAACGTCACGGGCTCGCTGCACATGGGCCACGCGCTCAACGGGGCGATCCAGGACGTCCTGATCCGCTACCACCGCATGCGCGGCCTGCGCACGAGATGGATCTTCGGGACCGACCACGCGGGCATCGCCACCCAGACCAAGGTCGAGCAGGCCCTGGCCGCGGACGGGACGAGCAAGGAGGAGCTGGGGCGCGAGGACTTCGTCGCGCGGGTGTGGGAGTGGCGCCGCGAGCACGGGTCCACCATCCGCCGCCAGTTCGAGCGCCTGGGCGCCTCGCTGGACTACCGCGACGAGCGCTTCACGCTGGACGACGCCTACGTGGCCGCCGTCCTGCGCGTGTTCGTCGCGCTGCACGAGAAGGGCCTGATCTACCGCGACCGCTACCTGGTCAACTGGGATCCGGGCAGCCGCTCGGCCATCTCCGACCTCGAGGTGGTCCAGCAGGAGGTCGACGACGTCCTCTACCACGTGCGCTACGACGTGGAGGGGGGACGGTCGGTGGTCGTGGCCACGGTGCGCCCGGAGACGATCCTCGCCGACACCGCCGTCGCGGTGCACCCGGACGACGAGCGCTACCGCGAGCTGGTGGGGGCCACGGCGACGATCCCGCTGGTCGAGCGCCGCGCCCCGGTGATCGCCGACGCGTACGTCCAGCCCGAGTTCGGGACCGGCGCGCTGAAGATCACGCCGGGCCACGATCCCAACGACTTCGACATCGGGCGCCGGCACGGCCTGGAGGAGATCTCGGTCATCGGGGAGGACGGCCGGATGAACGAGGCGACCGGGGACTTCGCCGGCCTGCCCGCCCTGGAGGCGCGCGAGCGCGTGGTCGCGGCCCTGGAGGCCGAGGGCCGGATCGTCGCCCGCGAGCCCTACCGCCACGAGGTCCCGGTCTCCCACCGCTCGGGCGAGCGCATCGAGCCGCTGATCTCGCTGCAGTGGTTCATGGCGATGGACCGGCTGGCCGAGCCCGCGATCGCCGCGGTGCGCGACGGGCGGGTGCGGATCCATCCCGAGCCCCAGCGCAAGGTCTACCTGGAGTGGATGGAGAACATCCGGCCGTGGTGCATCTCGCGCCAGCTGTGGTGGGGCCACCAGCTGCCCGTCTGGTACCGCGGCGAGGAGACCCACGTGGGGACCGAGCCGCCGGAGGGCGACGGCTGGACGCGCGACCCCGACGTCCTGGACACGTGGTTCTCCAGCGCCCTGTGGCCGTTCGCCACGCTGGGCTGGCCGCACATGACGCCGGCGCTGCGCGCCTTCTACCCCACGGACGTGCTCTCGACGGCGCGCGACATCCTGTTCCTGTGGGTGGCCCGCATGATCATGATGGGACTGGAGTTCCTGGGCCAGGTCCCGTTCCACGACGTCTACGTGCACTCGGTGATCCAGGCGCCGGACGGGCGGCGGATGAGCAAGTCGCTGGGCACCGGCATCGACCCGGTGGACGAGATCGAGCGCCACGGCGCCGACGCCGTGCGCTTCGGGCTGCTCGCCATGTCCTCGGGCCAGGACGTCCGGTACTCCGCCAACAAGATCGAGCAGGGCCAGCAGCTGGCCAACAAGCTGTGGAACGCCTCGCGCTTCGCGCTGCTCGGGGTGGCCGAGGGCGTCGAGCCCGCCCCGCGGCCCGAGACGCTGGAGGACCGCTGGATCCTGTCGCGGGTGCAGCGGGCCAAGCGGATGATGGCCGACTGCATCGCGGAGTTCGACTTCTCGCACGCCGCGCTGGGGCTCTACGACTTCGTGTACGGCGAGCTGTGCGACTGGTACCTGGAGATGGTCAAGCCGCGGCTCTACGACGAGGGCGCCGACCGCGAGGCGCTGTCCGCCCACCTGCTGTTCGTGCTCACCGAGACGCTGGAGCTGGCGCATCCGGTGATCCCGTTCGTGACCGAGGAGATCTGGAGCTACCTGCCGGGCGCGCCGGAGCGCGGGCTGCTGGCCGGCCGGGCGGTCGAGGGCCTGGAGCCGACCTGGATCGACGACGACGCCGAGGAGCGCGTGGGCCGGGCCATCGAGGCCGTCCGCGCGCTGCGCGGCTGGCGCGACGGCGTGGGCCTGCAGCCGGGGCAGGCCGTCCCCGCCCGCCTGTCCGCCGAGGGCTACGACGAGATGCGCGAGCAGGTCGCGCGCTTCGCGCGCCTGGACCTCGACGCCGGGGACGCCGAGCCCGTGGCCTCGGTCCCGATCCCCGGCGGCGCGGTGGAGATCCTGCCCGGCGGCGCCTTCGACCCCGGCGCCGCCGACGCGCGCCGCGAGCGCCGGCGCGCCGAGATCGAGGCCGAGATCGCCCGCAGCGAGGGCAAGCTGGCCAACCAGGGGTTCGTGGCGAAGGCACCGGAGCCGGTGGTCGACGCCGAACGCGCAAAGCTCGCCCGCCTCCGCTCAGAGCTCGACGCCGCATGACCACCCCCCGCCGAACGTCCCGCAGCGACCGTCCTGGCATCCAGCGCGGGACGTTCGGCGTGGGGGAGGCGGAGGAGTACCTGCTCCGCCTGGAGCTGTTTGGCATGCGGTTTGGGCTGGATCGGATGCGGCGGCTGACCACGGCGCTGGGGTCGCCGGAGCGGTCGTTCGAGGCGATCCATGTCGTGGGGACCAACGGCAAGTCCTCGACGGTGCGGATGGCCGAGGCGCTCCTGGCCCGCCACGGCCGCGCCGCGGGCTCCTACACCTCGCCCCACCTGGTCTCGTTCGCCGAGCGCATTTCGGCGCGTGGAGCGCAGATCGGGCCGGACGCCTTCGCGGGCGCCGTCCAGCGCGCCGCCCGCGCGGCCGAGGCGGTGAACCGCACGCTGCCGGCCGACGACGGCGTCACGCAGTTCGAGCTGCTGACGGCGGCGGCGTACCTGGCGCTGGCCGAGGCGGGTGTCGAGGTGGCGGTGATCGAGGCGGGGCTGGGCGGGCGCTGGGACGCCACCAACACGCTGGACTCGCGCGTCCAGGTCCTGACCAACGTCGGCCTGGACCACACGCGCTGGCTGGGCCCGACCGTCCGCGACATCGCCCGCGAGAAGCTCGCCGTGGTGCGCGACGGCGCCACGCTGGTCGTCGGGGACCTGCACCCCGACGCCCTCGAGGAGGCCGTCGCCGCCGCGGCGCAGCACGACGTGCGCCTCGTCCGCGCGGCCCCCCGCGACGTCTCCGCTCCCGGGGCCTTCCAGAGATGGAACTTCGGGGTCGCGACCGCGGCTGTGCAGGCCTTCCTCGGACGCCTCGACCCGGCCGCCGTCTCCGCCGCCGCGGCCACGGTCTCGGTCCCCGGGCGCTGCGAGGTCGTGGGCTTCGATCCCCTGACGATCGTGGACGGCGCCCACAACCCGGCCGGCATCGCGGCGCTCGTCGCGTCGGTCCCCGAGATGCTCGGCGGCCGCCGGCCCGTGGCGGTGGTCTCGATCCTCGAGGACAAGGACGCCGCGGGCATGCTGCGCGAGCTCCTGCCATCCTCTTGCGCCGTCGTGTTCACCAGCAACGCCAACCCGCGCGCGCTGTCCCCGGCCACGCTGGAGTCGCTCGCGCGCCAGGTGACGCCCGACCCCCCGCCCATCGAGCGCGAGCCCGACCCGCGCGCCGCCGTGGCCCGCGCTCGCGCCCTCGCAGGGCCGGACGGCGGCGTCCTGGCCACCGGCTCGATCTACCTCGTCGCCGACCTCGCGCGGGGCGAGTCGCGGCGCCGCGCCTCCACGCTGTGAACGAGGAAGAGCCGAGATTCCTCCCGATGATCGGGTTCGTCGCGGTGATCGTGGCGATCGTGATCCTCGTGTTCTTCGCCATCGGCTACGGGTTCGGACGGCTCTTTTTGTGACGGTCAGGGGATACACTCGCCCGCGGTGCTAGCGGTTTTCGGGATCGACAACGCGGGACTCAGCCTGGTCGTAAACCTGCTGATCCTCTTCCTGGTGGTCGTGTGGCTCGCGCTCGTGTACTGGACGTACGCGGACGCGCGCCGGCGCATGACCGACCCGATGCTGATCGGCTGCTCGACCGCGGCGTCGCTGTTCCCCTTCGTGGGGACGCTCGTCTACGTGATCGTGCGGCCCCCCGAGTACCTGGAGGACGTCCGCGAGCGCGAGCTGGAGATGCAGGCCGCCGAGGCGCGGCTGCACGCCGCGGGCTTCCAGCTGTGCCCGTACTGCGACGCCGAGACCGAGCGCGACTTCCTGCGCTGCCCCGCCTGCGAGCGCAAGCTCAAGGACCCCTGCCAGAACTGCGCGCGCCCGCTCGACCCGACCTGGAGCATCTGCCCCTACTGCGAGGCCGACGTCGGCCCGTCCCCGGGGACGAGCGAGCCGCCGCCGCGCCGCCGGCGCCGCACCGCGCAGCCCACGACATAACGACTCCCCCGAAAGGACTCCGATGGACCGGACACTCATCCTGGTCAAGCCCGACGCGTTCGCCCGCGGCCTGACCGGCGAGATCATCGCCCGCTTCGAGCGCAAGGGCCTGCGCATCGCCGCCCTGCGCCACATGACGATGGAGCGCGAGCTGGCCGAGCGCCACTACGCCGAGCACAGCGAGAAGCCGTTCTTCGGCGAGCTGGTCGAGTTCATCACGTCCGGTCCGCTGGTGGCGATGGTGCTGGAGGGCGAGTCCGCCGTCCCCGCCGCCCGCCAGGTCATCGGCGCCACCAACCCCCTCGAGGCCGCGCCCGGGTCGATCCGCGGCGACCTCGCCATCGAGACCGGCACAAACCTCGTCCACGGCTCCGACTCGCCCGAGTCCGCGGCCCGCGAGGCCGACCTGTTCTTCGGATCTTGACCGAGCCCCTGATCCTCGCCTCGCGCTCGCCGCGTCGCGCGGCGATCCTCGAGCAGCTCGGGATCGCGTTCGAGGCGATCCCGGCGGACGTGGAGGAGATCGTGTCCGGTGACGCGCGCGACGCGGCGCGGGAGAACGCGCGGCGCAAGGCGCTCGCCGTGGCCGAGACCCACCCCGGGCGGATGGTGCTGGGCGTGGACACCGTGGTCGTGCACGCGGGGGAGATCCTGGCCAAGCCGGCCGACGCCGCCGAGGCGACCGCGCACCTGCGCCGGCTGTCCGGGCGCACGCACGCCGTGCTGGGCGGGGTGTGCCTGGCCGGGGTGGCCGGCGGCGAGCGCGAGGTGCTCGCGTCGACCGACGTGAGCTTTCGCGAGCTGACGGCCAGCGACATCGCTGACTACATCGCCACCGGCGAGTGGGAGGGCAAGGCGGGGGGCTACGCGATCCAGGGCCGCGGGGCCGGATTCGTGCGGTCCATCACAGGCGACTACTTCACGGTCGTCGGGCTGCCGGTCGCGGCGCTGGTCGACATCCTGCGGAGTCCGTGAAATGCGGGGAAATCGTGCGTGCACCGGCCGGTCCGCCGGCCCCCTTTCGCTACACTGCGCCACGCGCGGCTTCGCCACGGCTGGATAGCGGCTCGTAGGAGCCGCGCGGGGGCCGCAACGCTCGCAGCAGCAGTCGTTTCCCTTCCATGGGCTTCTTCTCGTACCTCACCGGCTTCGGTGGCCGCGACATGGCGGTCGATCTCGGGACCGCCAACACGCTCGTGTACGTGCGCGGGCGCGGGATCGTGCTGTCCGAGCCCTCCGTGGTGGCCATCGACTCGCGCACCGGCGAGGTCCACGCCGTGGGGATCGAGGCCAAGCGGATGCTCGGCCGCACCCCCGGGACGATCAGCGCCATCCGCCCGCTCAAGGACGGCGTGATCGCCGACTTCGACGTGACCGAGGAGATGCTGCGCCACTTCATCCAGAAGGTCCATCAGAACCGCTGGGCGCACCCGCGCGTCGTCGTCTGCGTCCCCTCCGGCGTGACCGGGGTGGAGAAGCGCGCGGTTGAGGAGGCGTGCCTGTCCGCGGGCGCGCGCACCGCCTACCTGATCGAGGAGCCGATGGCCGCGGCGATCGGCTCCGGCCTGCCCGTGGGCGAGCCCACGGGCAGCATGGTCGTGGACATCGGCGGCGGCACGTCCGAGGTCGCCGTCATCAGCCTCGGGGGGATCGTCGTCTCCCAGTCGATCCGCATCGGCGGCGACGAGCTCGACGAGGCGATCATCAACTACTGCAAGCGCGAGTACAAGCTGCTCATCGGGCAGCAGACCGCCGAGGAGGTCAAGCTGGAGATCGGCTCGGCGTACCCGATGCCCGAGGAGGTCCAGGCCGAGATCCGCGGACGCGACATGGTCACCGGCCTGCCCAAGACGATCGTCCTGACCTCCGAGGAGATCCGGGCCGCGCTCGACGAGCCGCTCACGCAGATCGTCGACGCGGTCAAGGAGACGCTGGACCGCACTCCGCCGGAGCTGGCCTCCGACATCATGGATCGTGGGATCATGCTGGCGGGCGGCGGCTCCCTGCTGCAGGGCCTCGACGACCGGCTGCGCGAGGAGACGCAGATGCCCGCGCACCTGGCCGAGTCGCCGCTGACGTGCGTGGCGGTCGGCAGCGGCCGGTCGCTCGAGGAGTTCGAGGTCATACACCGCACCAACAAGAATTCGCGCAACCGCAAGCGGCGCTACCAGTAGCGCCGCGGCGGCTGCCAAGGTTTGCCCAACCCGTGTACAAGCAATCGGTTCGCAGGCGCAGAGCGGTCCTCGCACTGCTCGTCGCCGCCTCACTCGTCCTTCTGACGGCCTACTTCGGCGAGTCCGCCGGAGGGCCGTTCCACGCGCTCCAGCGCGGGGTGCTCGAGGTGACCGCGCCCATCCAGGAGGGCGCCAGCCGCGCCCTGAAGCCGATCCGTGACCTGTTCGGCTGGTTCGACGACACCCTGGACGCCCGCGGCGAGCGCGAGCGCCTGCGCAAGGAGCGCAACGAGCTGCGCCGCCAGGTCATCGGGGCCCGCGCCGCCGAGCGCGAGAACTCCCAGCTGCGCCGCCTGGTCAACCTCGACCGCTCCGACACCGTGGAGGGCTACGAGCCGGTGACCGCGCGCGTGATCGGCCGCTCGCCCATCGTCTGGTACGCCACGATCACCGTGGACAAGGGCAGCTCGGCCGGCGTGCGCAAGGACCAACCGGTCGTCTCCGGGGACGGCCTCGTGGGGAAGGTGACCGCCGTGACCGGCGGCGCCAGCCAGGTCACGCTGATCACCGACAGCACGAGCGGGGTGTCGGCCCGCGTGCTGACCCCGGTCGTGTCCGACAGCGCCAACGGCATCACCGGCGTCGTGCAGCCCGCGGTCGGCCGCCCGCGCGACCTGCTGCTGGAGTTCGTGCCCCGCCGCGCCAGCATCCGCAAGGGCGACACCGTCGTGACGGCGGGCAGCCAGTCCACCCGCCTGGAGTCGCTGTTCCCGGCCAACCTCCCGATCGGCGTCGTGACCAAGGCCGACGACGAGGAGCTGTCGCAGTACCAGCGCGTCCACATCCGGCCCTTCGCCGACCTGCGCCGGCTGGACTTCGTCCAGATCCTCACCCGCGGCACGCGGCGGGGCGCCGCCTCGCTGCGCGCCCAGGAGGGCTCGCCGTGACCGGCCCCGCCGCCCTGTGGGTCCGCCTGCTGCTCGTGGCCGTGATCACGGTCCTGGTGCAGATCTCCGCCGTCTCGCAGGTCACGCTGCTCGGCGTGACGGCCGACCTCTCGCCGCTCGTCGTGGCCTCGGTCGGCCTGCTGTGCGGCTCGGTCGTGGGCGCCGTCATGGGGTTCGCCGTGGGGCTGTTCGTCGACACCGCCCTGCTCCAGACCCTCGGCGTGTCGAGCCTCGTGCTGCTGTGCGTCGGCTACTGGGCCGGGCGCCTGCGCGAGCTGCGCGACCCGGCGCACGGGCTGACCCCGGTCGCCGTGGGCGCCGCCGCCACGGCGGTGGCCGCGCTCGGGTTCTCGCTCGTCCAGTTCCTGCTCGGCGTGGACGCGCCGGTGAGCCTGCTGCTGCTGCGCGACATACTCGTGACCATCGCCGTCAACGCCGTCCTGGCCATGCCCGTCTACGCGCTCGTGCGCCGCGCCCTGGTGCGCGCGCTGCCCGAGGACCCGCGCCGCCGCCGCCGGCGCGCCTACGTGACCGGCGGCCTGTCCCCGATCTCGCGGGCCTAGGGGAGACCGGGTGCTCCAGCTCCAGGAGGATCGCCGTCCCCCCATCACCCCGCAGCTCGCGCTGCGCGTGGCCATCCTGGCCGGCGTCGCGCTGGCCATGTTCGCGATCGTCTTCTTCCGCCTGTGGTACCT
>DATLOP010000318.1:0-8453 GCA_035536255.1 Solirubrobacteraceae bacterium | reverse complement strand
GTGTTCGCGCCGCTGCTGCGCTCGCTGCAGCTGCTCCCGCCGCGGGCGCGCCCGCGCCGGTGAGGCGGCGCGCGTTCGTCGTCGTGCTGGACGCGTGCGGGGTGGGGGTGCTCCCCGACGCGGCGGACCCCGGCGACGCGGGCGCCGACACGCTGGGCCACGTGGCCGCGGCGTCCGGCGGGCTGGACCTGCCGGTCCTGGGCCGGCTCGGCCTGGGCTGCGTGCACCCCCTGGACGGCGTGCCGGCCACCGACTCGCCCGTCCTGCACGGCCGGCTCGCGCCGCGGGGCCCGGGCAAGGACTCGACGACCGGCCACTGGGAGCTCATGGGCGTGGTCGCGTCCGAGCCGCTGCCCACGTACCCGGGCGGCTTCCCGCCGGAGATCGTGGAGCGGCTGTCGGCGGCCACGGGCCGGGGGATCCTGTGCAACACGACCGCGAACGGGGTGGAGGCGATCTTGGGCTGGGGCGAGCAGCACCTGCGCACCGGGGACCTCATCGTCTACACGTCGGTCGACTCGGTCCTGCAGATCGCCGCCCACGGGGACGTGGTCGCGGTCGAGGAGCTGTACGAGGCGTGCGCGACCGTGCGCGCGCAGATGACCGGCGAGCACGCCGTGGGACGGGTGATCGCGCGGCCCTTCCAGGGCCCGCCCGGTGGGTTCACGCGTACGCTGGGCCGCCGCGACTACTCGGTGCCGCCGCCGGGGCGCTCCTACCTGGAGGAGCTGCGCGCGGCCGGGACCGCCGTGCACGCGGTCGGCAAGGTCGACCAGCTGTTCGCCGGGGTGGGGATCGACGCGGCGCACGCCGGGCCGACCAACGCGATCGCCGTCGCGGCGACCGACCGGCTGCTGGACTCCCTGGACGCCGGCCTGGCCTTCGTCAACCTGGTCGAGACCGACCAGGTCTACGGCCACCGCAAGGACGTGCCGGGCTTCGAGCGGGCGCTGGTCGCGATCGACGCCGCCGTCGGGCGCTGGCTGGAAGGTCTGCGTCCGGACGATCTCCTCGTCCTCACCGCCGACCACGGCTGCGATCCCACGACGCCGGGGACGGACCACACGCGCGAGCACGTGCCGCTGCTGGCGGCGTTCGACGGCCACGGCGGCCGGCGTCATGACGGGGCGCTGTCCGACGTCGGCGCGTCGGCGTTGGAGTGGCTGACCGGCCGCTCGGCGCCCGATCTTCCCGGTGAGTCGTTTCTGTGACTTCCGGCGAACGACGCATCGAGGGGGTGACCTCCGTGGCGCGGCGATCTTCCGGCGCGCCGCGCTTCGCCCGTGCCTGAGCTGCCCGAGGTGGAGACGATCCGCCGGCGGCTGGCGCCCCGGGTGGAGGGACGCGTTTTCGCCCGCGTCGAGGTCTCCGACCCGCGCTGGCCGCGGCCGCTGACGCCGCGCGAGATGTCGGCGGCCCTGACCGGGCGGCGGGTGGAGCGGCTGGGGCGCCGGGGCAAGTACCTGGTGTGGGAGCTCGACGGCGACGTCTTCCTGGCCCAGCACCTGCGGATGACGGGCGCGATCCTCCACGACCCGCCGGTCGAGCCGGCGCACGCGCGGGTGCGGATCGCGCTGGACGACGGCCACCGCCTGGTCTACGACGACCCGCGGCGGTTCGGGACGGGCGAGCTGGCGCGTGGGCGGGCGGCGCTGGAGGCGTTCTTCGCCGCGCGGCTGGGGCCCGAGCCCTTCGACCCCGCGTTCACCCCCGAGTGGCTGCGGACGATCGGCCGCACGAGCCGCGCCCCGGTGAAGGCGTTCCTGCTCGACCAGCGCCGCGTGGCCGGGGTGGGGAACATCTACGCCGACGAGGCGCTGTTCCGCGCCGGCGTGCACCCCCTGCGCCCGGCGCGCCGGCTGACCCGCGCCCAGTGGGAGGCCGTCCACGCGGCGGTGATCGACGCGCTGAGCGCCGGCATCGCCGCCGACGGCGCCTCGATCGACGACTACCGCGACCCCGACGGCGTCCGCGGCTCCTTCCAGGACGAGTTCCTCGTCCACCGCCGCGCCGGCGAGCCATGCCCCCGCTGCGGGACCGTCGTGCGCAAGCTCACCGCCGCCGGCCGCGGCACCTACGTCTGCGAGCGCTGCCAGCCCCGTCCGCGGCGCTCAGGGTCCGAAAAAGGCCCATCGAGGGGAAGCCCCGGCCCGTGAGTGTGACGTTTCGGGGGCCAGGACCCCCAAAACGTCACAACCATCCGGCGCGTGGACGGAAATGGTGGTCAGGGCAACCAGATCCGTCCACTGAGAGGAAATGGGGGTCGGGGCCCCCGAAACCCCGCAATGGACGCCCGCCCCGCCCGACCCTCACCCCTGACCGGCCGCCGTTATGGCGGCCGGGTCGAGCTCGGCGAGGGAGCTGAGCACCAGCGAGGCGAGGCCGAGCATGTCCTCGACCGCCGACGACTTCCACCGGCCTTCGCGCTCCTCGGTGAGCCGTTCCTTGGCCGCGGCCCACGCCCCCTCGGAGTCCAGCAGCAGCCCGTCGAGGTCGAAGACGACGGCCTCGACCGGGGGCACGGCTCAGGCGGCGAGCAGCGCGGACAGCTCGCCGCGCTCCTCGGCGGCGCGCAGGTCGTCCAGGCCGCCGATCGTCCTGCCGGCGACGACGATCTGGGGGAAGGTCATGAGGCCGGTCTCCTCGGCCAGCCGGGCCCGGCCGTCCGGGTCCTTTGCCAGATTGACCTCCTCGTACTCGGCGCCGTGGCGCTCGAGGATGGCCTTGGCGCTCCCGCAGCGCCCGCAGGGCACGGTGGTGTAGACGATGACCTTCTTCATGCTTCAAAAAGGATAGCCATGGGGGGATCGCTGAAGACCGAGGCGGTCGTCCTGCGCTCCATCCGCTACGGCGAGGGCGACCGCGTGCTCCACCTCTATACCCCGGATCGCGGTCGCGTCGCCGCGATCGCCAAGGGAGCGCGCAAGACCCGCAGCCGGTTCGGGGGGCGGCTGGAGCCCTTCTTCCGCCTGCGGCTCGTGCTCTACGAGGGCCGGGGCGACCTGCTGACGGTCACCGCGGCCGAGACCGTCGCGGCGTATCCCCGCCTGCGCGAGGACCGCGCGGCGCTGGACTCGGCGGCCCGCGCCTGCGACGCCGTCACCCGGCTGTTCGAGACCGGCGACCCCAACCCCGCCGTGTTCCACCTGCTCGGCAACCAGCTCGCGCTGCTGGACGCCGACCCCGCGTGCGCGGGCCGGGCCAACCAGCTCGCCTTCCGCCTCAAGCTCCTGCTGGCCGCCGGCCTGGCGCCCCACCTGGACGCCTGCGCCGCGTGCGGCGAGCGCGAGCACCTGTCGGGGTTCAGCGGCGCCGCCGGCGGGGTCGTCTGCGCGGCCTGCGAGGCGTCGGCCTTCCCGCTCGACGCCGCCGCCCACGACTTCCTCGTGGACGCCCTCGGGACGCCCCTGGCCCAGGCCCCGACCGCCGACGAGCGCTTCCTGCGCCAGGCCGAGCGCGCGATCGGCGAGACGCTCGAGCATCACGCGCAAGTCCGCTGGCGCCCGGCCGCCTGACCTGACGGCCCGTCCGGGCACCTGGCGGCGTCCTCGGGGGTGGGCCGTGCGGAGCACTGTCCCACCCCCTGCGTCCTGGCCAGGCCCCCGGACGGTCTCGTCAGGGGCCCCGCGGCGGGCCGCATAGAATCGCCCGCTTGACGAAGTACGTATTCGACTTCGCCGAGGGATCGGCGGACCAGAGGGACCTGCTGGGGGGCAAGGGGGCGAACCTCGCCGAGATGACGCGCGTCCTGGGCGCCGAGCGGGTGCCGGCCGGGTTCACGATCACCACGCAGGCGTGTGTCGACTACATGCGCGAGGGCACCGAGCCCGCCGGCCTGGCCGGGCAGGTCGACGAGGGCCTGGCGCGGCTGGAGGAGCGGGCGGGCAAGCGCCTCGGCGACCCCGGCGACCCGCTGCTGGTCTCGGTGCGCTCGGGCGCGCGGGAGTCGATGCCGGGGATGCTGGACACCGTCCTGAACCTGGGGCTCAACGGCGACTCGGTGGCCGGGCTGGCGCGCGCGACGGGCAACGAGCGCTTCGCCCACGACTCCCACCGGCGCTTCGTGCAGATGTTCGGCAACGTCGTGCGCGACGTGCCGGGGGAGCGCTACGAGAAGGAGATCGCCGCGGCCAAGCAGGCGCGGGGCGTCACCCTGGACACCGAGCTCGACGCCGGCGCCCTGCGCGAGCTGACCGAGCGCTTCCGCGAGATCTACCGCGAGACGACCGGCGACCCCTTTCCCGACGACCCGCGCGAGCAGCTCACGCTGGCCATCCGCGCCGTCTTCGACTCCTGGACCGGCGAGCGCGCCGTGGCCTACCGCCGCCTGAACCGCATCCCCGACGACTGGGGCACGGCGGTCAACGTCCAGCAGATGGTGTTCGGCAACAAGGGGGAGACGTCGGGCTCGGGCGTGGCCTTCAGCCGCGACGAGGTCACCGGCGCGCCCGAGCCGTCCGGCGATTTCCTCATTGACGCCCAGGGCGAGGACGTCGTCTCGGGCGTGCGCAACACCCAGGACATCGCCCGCCTGGCCGACGCGCTGCCCGAGGCGCACGCCGAGCTGATGGACATCCTGCGCGCGCTGGAGCGCCACTACGGCGACATGCAGGACACCGAGTTCACCATCGAGGAGGGCCGCCTCTACCTGCTGCAGACCCGCAGCGCCAAGCGCCCGGCGCAGGCGGCGGTCCGCTTCGCCGTCGACGCGGTGAACGAGGGCCTGCTGGACAAGCCGCGCGCGCTGCTGACCATCGACGCGGCGTCGCTGGACGCCCTGCTGCACCCGACGTTCGACCCGCAGGTGGACTACGCCGTGCTCGCGCGCGGCGTGGCGGCCAGCCCCGGCGCCGCCAAGGGGGAGATCGTGTTCACCGCGGGCGCCGCGGTGCGGGCGGCCGGCGAGGGGCGCGAGGTCGTCCTCGTCCGGCCGTTCACCGAGGCCGACGACGTGGCCGGGTTCGACGCCGCCCGCGGGATCCTGACCAGCGAGGGCGGCAAGGCGTCGCACGCCGCGCTCGTGGCCCGCGGGATGGGACGGCCGTGCGTGTGTGGCGCCAGCGCCCTGGAGATCGACCCCGAGCAGGGCGCGCTCAGCGTGGACGGGACGACGCTGCACGAGGGCGACCTGATCGCCATCGACGGCTCCACCGGCGCCATCACGGTGGACGACGTGCCGCTGATCGAGCCCGAGATCACCCCGGAGTTCCGCACGGTCCTGCGGTGGGCCGACGAGGTCCGCGCCCTGGGCGTGCGCGCCAACGCCGACACGCCGGCCGACGCCCGCAAGGCCCGCGACTTCGGCGCCGAGGGCATCGGGCTGTGCCGCACCGAGCACATGTTCCTGGCCGCCGACCGCGCTCCCAAGATGCGGGCGATGATCCTGGCCGCCGACAAGGAGGAGCGCCGCGCCGCCCTGGCCGAGCTGCTGCCCCTCCAGCAGGAGGACTTCGAGGGCCTGTTCGAAGCCATGGAGGGCCTGCCGGTGACGATCCGCCTGCTCGATCCCCCGCTGCACGAGTTCCTGCCCGCGCCGGCGGACGTCCAGCTCGCGGTCGAGCGGGCGCGCATCGAGCAGTCGCCGGACCTCGCGGAGCTCGAGCGCACGCTGGAGCGCGTCCACGCGCTGGCCGAGACCAACCCCATGCTCGGCACCCGCGGCGTGCGCCTGGGGATCCTTTACCCCGAGATCTCCGAGATGCAGGTGAGGGCGATCATGCGCGCCGCCCGCGCCGTCTCGCCGGCGCCCCATGTGGAGATAATGGTCCCGCTGGTCGACTACGAACGGGAGCTGGAGCTGATGCGCGACCTGATCGACGGCACCGCGCGCGACGAGGGATTCGACGACTACAGCGTCGGGACGATGATCGAGCTGCCGCGCGCCTGCTTCCTCGCCGACGCCATCGCCCACCACGCGGACTTCTTCTCCTTCGGCACCAACGACCTCACGCAGACCGCGCTGGGGTTCAGCCGCGACGACATCGAGGGAAAGATCCTCGGCCGCTACATCGACATGCGGATCCTCGACCGCTCGCCGTTCGAGACCATCGACGAGCCCGGGGTCGGCCAGCTGGTGCGCATGGGGGCGTGGCTGGGACGCCAGGCCAAGCCCGGGCTGAAGCTCGGCGTGTGCGGCGAGCACGGGGGCGACCCGGAGTCGATCGCGTTCTTCGCCTCCTCGGGCCTGGACTACGTCTCCTGCTCGCCCTACCGCGTCCCGGTGGCCCGGGTGGCCGCGGCCCAGGCGCAGGCGCGGGAGGCGGCGTGAAGGAGCTGCGCGAATGGGCCGACCGCCGGCTCGTCGGGGCCCAGATGCTGTTCGCGGTCGCGCCGTGGGTCCTGGGCGCCGTGGTGGCCAAGGGCGTGTTCGGCCTGCTCGACTGGGAGCCGATCGAGCTCAACGCGCTGCTCTCGGGCGTGGTCGCGGCCAACGTCTTCCTGCTCGGCTTCCTGCTGGCCGGGACGCTGGCCGACTTCAAGGAGTCCGAGCGCCTGCCCGGCGAGCTGTCGGCGGCGCTGGAGTCGATCGCCGACGAGTGCCTGATCGTGCGCGAGCGCATCGACGACCCGCGCCCGGCCGACCGCTGCCTGGCCGCCGCGGGCGCGATCGCGGTGACGGTGCGCGCGTGGCTCGAGCACCGGGCCAGCGTGGACGACGCGCTGAACTCGGTGCGCGCGCTCAACCCGGCCTACATCGCCCTCCAGGAGGTGGACGAGGCGACGTTCGTCAACCGGCTGAAGACCGAGCAGTCCAACGTCCGGCGCGCGATCGTGCGCATGGAGGGGATCAAGGCCACGTCGTTCGTGGTCGCCGGCTACATCGTGGCCGACGTGGCGGCGCGGCTGCTGCTGGTCGCGCTGCTGCTGACCGAGATCGGGACGCTGGGCGAGGGGATGTTCTTCATCGGGGTGATCGCCTTCCTGCTGCTGTACATGAACCGCCTGATCCGCGACCTGGACAACCCGTTCGAGTACAGGGACGGGAGCCAGGGCGCGGCCGACGTCTCGCTGGCCGCGCTCGAGCGGGTGCAGCACCGGCTCGACGCCGCGCTGTGAGCGACAATCGGAGCATGGAGAGCTCCCTCGCGACCGTGGCCGACGCCTTCCAGGCTCGCGTGCGCGAGGCCGAGGAGGCCGCGCTGTCTCCCGCGGCCGCGCGGTCCTATCCGGCGGTCCGCGCGCGGCCCGAGGCGGACTGCGAGCTGCGCACGCCGTTCCAGCGCGACCGCGACCGGATCGTGCACTCCAAGGCGTTCCGGCGCCTGAAGGCCAAGACTCAGGTCTTCGTGGCGCCCCAGGGCGACCACTACCGCACCCGGCTCACCCACACGCTGGAGGTCACGCAGGTCTCGCGGACCGTGGCGCGGGCGCTGCGGCTCAACGAGGACCTGGTGGAGGCGATCGGGCTCGGCCACGACCTCGGCCACCCGCCGTTCGGGCACATCGGCGAGGCCGTGCTGGACGCGTGCCTGCGCGAGCGCTTCGACACGGGCTTTCGCCACTACGAGCACTCCCTGCGGGTGGTCGACGTCCTCGAGCGCCTGAACCTCTGCCAGCCGGTGCGCGACGGGATCCTCTGCCACTCGGGCCGCGCCCCGGCCCCGGCGACGCTGGAGGGCGCGATCGTGCGCCTGGTGGATCGGATCGCCTACATCAACCACGACATCGACGACGCCCTGCGCGCCGGCGTCCTGTCCCCGGGCGACCTTCCGCGCGAGGAGATCGCCGTGCTGGGGGAGACGGGGTCGCGGCGCATCGACACCCTGGTCCACGACCTGGTCGAGCACTCCGCGGCGGCGGGGGAGATCGTCCAGGGCGAGGTCGTGGGGGGCGCCATGGACCGGCTGCGCACGTTCATGTTCGAGCGCGTCTACCTCGGCCCCGAGGCGCGGCGCGAGCACGCGCGGATCGAGACCGTCCTGCGCACCCTGTTCGACCACTACGTGGTCGAGCCCCCGCCCGGGATCGAGGGCGCCTCGGACGCCGAGCGCGTCACGGACTACCTGGCCGGGATGACCGACGGCTTCTGCATCCGCGAGTTCGAGGCCCTGGCCGTGCCGCGGTCGTTCGCCCCCTGATGGCCCGCTACACCGACGAGTCGCGGGAGCGCGTGCGCGACGCGGTCGACATGGTGGACCTGGTCTCGGCGCGCACCGAGCTGCGCCGCGCGGGCGCCAACCGCCTCGAGGGCCTGTGCCCGTTCCACGACGAGCGCACCCCGTCGTTCGGGATCGACCCGGTCAAGAAGGTCTACCACTGCTTCGGCTGCTCGGCCGGCGGCGACGTGTTCCGCTTCGTGCAGGAGACCGAGGGGCTGGACTTCGGGGGCGCGCTGGAGCTGCTGGCCGACCGCTACGGCGTCGAGCTGCAGCGCGAGGAGGAGGACCCGCTGGCCGCGGCGCGCCGCCAGCGCCGCGAGCGCCTCGGGGGCCTGCTCGAGCGCACGGCCGCCT
>DATLOP010000317.1:0-19959 GCA_035536255.1 Solirubrobacteraceae bacterium | reverse complement strand
GACCGCGACAAGTACGCGGAGGTCGGCCGCGCCTACCGCGACCTCGAGGCCGCGGCCAAGCTGGCCGCCGAGTGGCGCCGGGCCACCGACGACGCCGCCGGGGCCCGCGAGCTGCTCGAGGACGGCGACGACCCCGAGCTGCGCGAGGTCCTGGACAGCTCGACGGCGCGGCTGGAGCAGCTCGAGGAGGAGATCCGCCTGGCCATGGTCGAGCGCGACCCCCACGACGACAAGAACGTGATCGTCGAGGTCCGCGCGGGGACCGGCGGGGAGGAGGCCGGCCTGTTCGCCGGCGACCTGTACCGGATGCTCGTCAAGTACGCCGAGCGCCGCGGCTTCGCCTCCGAGCCGCTGGAGGTGGCCGACGGCGCCTACACCTTCGCCATCAAGGGCGACGGCGCCTACAGCGTGTTCAAGCACGAGGGCGGCACGCACCGCGTCCAGCGCGTGCCGGCCACCGAGTCCCAGGGCCGCATCCACACCTCCACCGCCACCGTCGCCGTCCTCCCCGAGGCCGAGGACGTCGACGTCAAGGTCGACACCAACGACCTGCAGATCGACGTCTACCGCTCCAGCGGGCCCGGCGGGCAGTCCGTCAACACGACCGACTCCGCCGTGCGGATCACCCACAAGCCGACGGGGACCGTCGTGTCCATGCAGGACGAGAAGTCCCAGCTCCAGAACCGCGAGAAGGCCATGCGGGTGCTGCGGGCGCGGCTGTACGAGCGCGCCCTGGCCGAGCAGCAGGCCGAGCTGTCCGCCGACCGCCGCGCCCAGGTCGGCTCGGGCGAGCGGGCGGAGAAGATCCGCACCTACAACTTCCCCCAGGACCGGATCACCGACCACCGCGTCGGCCTGACCGTCCACAACGTGGAGCGCGTCCTGGGCGGCGACCTCGACGAGCTGACCCTGGCGCTGGAGGCCGACGAGCGCCGCCGGGCGCTCGAGAGCCAGGCGGAGAGGGCCGGATGACAGGCGCGCGACGCCGCGCGGGCGGGCCACGGTCATGACGCGCCCCTCGGCGGCCGCGGCGACGGTCAAGACGGTCCTCTCCGAGGCCGCGGCGCGCCTGGAGGCCGCCGGGTGCGGGACGCCGCGCCTGGACGCCGAGCTGCTGCTGGCCGAGATCCTCGGCACGGACCGCGGCGGCCTGGTCGTGGACGCGGGGCGCGAGCTGACGGCGGGCCAGGCGGAGGGCTTCGAAACGCTGGTCGTGCGGCGCGAGGCGCGCGAGCCCGTGGCCTACCTGCTCGGGCGCAAGGAGTTCCGCCACCTGGAGCTGATGGTCGACGCCCGCGTGCTGATCCCGCGGCCCGAGACCGAGCTGCTGGTCGAGGCGGCGCTCGACCTGCCGCCGGGCGCGCGCGTGATCGAGGTGGGCACGGGCAGCGGCGCGGTGGCCCTGGCCCTCAAGCAGGAGCGCCCCGACCTGCGCATCGTCGCCACCGACATCTCCGGCGAGGCCCTCGAGGTGGCGCGGGCCAACGCGCAGCGCCACGACCTGGACGTCGAGCTGCTGGAGGCCGACCTGCTCGAGGGGGCGGGCGGGCCCTACGACGCCGTGCTGGCCAACGTGCCCTACGTGGACCGCCTGGACTACGCGATCCTGGACCCGGAGATCGGCCGCCACGAGCCCGAGGTGGCGATCGTGGCCGGCGACGCCGGCGCGGCGATCATCCGGCGGCTGGTCTCGCAGCTCGGGGAGACGCCCTACGTCGCGCTGGAGGTCGGCCTGGCCCAGGAGGAGCGCGTGGCCGGGATGCTCTCGACCGCCGGCTACGCCACCGAGACCCGCCGCGACCTGGCGGGGATCGAGCGGGTGGTGATCGGGCGCCGCCGATGACGGCGCGCGAGGTCGCCGACTTCGAGCGCTGCGTCGCCGAGGGCGGCGTGGGGGTGTTCCCCGCGGACACGGTGTACGGCCTGGCCTGCGATCCGCACGACGCGGACGCGATCGCCCGGATGTACGAGCTCAAGGGCCGCGCGCCGGACAAGCCCGCGGCGACGATGTGGTTCGACCTCGCTCGCGCGCTGGCCGCGCTTCCCGAGCGCGCGGACGTGCTGGCCCGGCTGCTGCCGGGGGCGGTGACCGTGGTGCTGCCCGAGGGGGGCGTGCGGGTCCCGGCGCTCACCGGGCCGCTGCTCCCGCTGCGCGCGGTCTCGCGGCCGGTGCTGCAGACGAGCGCCAACCACGCCGGCGGCGCGGACCCGCGGTCGCTGCGCGACGTCCCGGCGCAGATCCGCGCCGCCGCGGACGTGGTCCTCGACGCCGGCCCGCTTCCGGGGACGCCGTCCACCGTGGTCGACCTGAGGGCGTACGCGACCACCGGCGAGTGGAGCGTCCTGCGCGAGGGCGCCGTCCCCGCCGCGGCGCTGGCCCAGGCGCTATCTTCGGACGCCCGATGACCGACGTCCCGCCCGACTACTTCAACCGCCCGCTGGCCGAGGTCGATCCCGAGATCGCCGAGGTCCTCGAGGGCGAGCTGGGCCGCCAGCAGCGCACGCTGGAGATGATCGCGTCGGAGAACTTCGTCCCCCAGGCGGTGCTGGACTGCCAGGGCTCGGTGCTGACCAACAAGTACGCCGAGGGGCTGCCGGGCAAGCGCTACTACGGCGGCTGCGAGTTCGTCGACGTGGCCGAGACGCTGGCCATCGAGCGCGCCAAGGCGGTGTTCGGGGCCGGGTTCGCCAACGTCCAGCCCCACGCCGGCGCCCAGGCCAACGCGATCGCCTACTCCGCCCTGCTGGAGCCCGGCGACACCATCCTCGGCCTCGACCTGGCCCACGGCGGCCACCTCACGCACGGCATGGCGAAGAACTTCTCCGGGCGCCTGTACGACGTCGTCGCCTACCACGTGACCCGCGAGGAGTCGCGGGTGGACATGGACGAGGTGGCGAGCCTGGCGCGGGAGCACCGGCCCAAGCTGATCCTGGCCGGCTGGTCGGCCTACCCCCGCCACCTGGACTTCGCCCGCTTCCGCGAGATCGCCGACGACGTGGGGGCCTACCTGCTCACCGACATGGCGCACTTCGCCGGGCTCGTGGCGGCCGGCCTGCACCCGAACCCGGTCCCGCACTCCCACGTCACGACCACGACGGTCCACAAGACGCTGGGCGGCGCGCGCGGCGGGATGATCCTCACCGACGACGAGGCGTTGGCCAAGAAGCTGAACTCGGCCACGTTCCCCGGCCAGCAGGGGGGCCCGCTGGAGCACGTGATCGCCGGCAAGGCCGTCGCCCTGCGGATCGCCCAGACCGAGCAGTTCCGCGAGCGCCAGCGGCGCACGATCGCCGGCGCCCAGGCGGTGGCCGAGGAGCTACTCGACGCGGGCAACGGCGTCAGCGTCCTCACCCGGGGCACCGACGTCCACCTCGTCCTGGTGGACCTGCGCGAGTCCGAGCTGGACGGCCAGCAGGCCGAGGACCGCCTGGACGAGATCGGCATCACGGTCAACCGCAACGCGGTCCCGTTCGACCCGCGCCCGCCGATGGTCTCCAGCGGCCTGCGGGTCGGCGCGGCCGCGCTGGCCACCCGCGGCCTGCAGGCCGACGACTTCCGCGAGCTGGGCGCCGTCATCTCCGCCGCGCTGCAGCCCGGCTTCGAGGAGCGGCGCGCCGAGCTGAGCGAGCGCACGGCCGCGATCGCCGAGAGCCATCCTCTCTATGCCCACCTGGGCAGCGCGGCTGCCACGGTCTAGATTGCGGCGCGGCGGGGTAGCGGCCGGGGCATGACCGCTCCCACCCGGCTCGACGAGCCGCTGAGCGTGCGCTACGCGGCCATGGCCCGTGAGATGGCCGAGCCGCGGGCGAGCGACACGGTCCTGCGCGCGCTCGACGTCGCGGTCGCGGGCGTCGGCCTGGCGGCGATGGCGCTTCCGATGGCCGCGATC
The DNA here is from genome assembly GCA_035536255.1 of Solirubrobacteraceae bacterium. Taxonomy (GTDB): domain Bacteria; phylum Actinomycetota; class Thermoleophilia; order Solirubrobacterales; family Solirubrobacteraceae; genus AC-38. The sequence continues at coordinate 16,069 of DATLOP010000317.1, read as the reverse complement.
GCGCTGGCCATCCGGCTGACCTCCGGCCCGCCCGTGCTCTATCGCGGCCTGCGCGTGGGGCGCGGCGGCGAGCTGTTCACGATGTACAAGTTCCGCACCCTTACTCCCGACGCCGAGACGCGGCTGGGCCCCTACCTGGGCCCCGAGCTGACCACGCTGACCGAGATGGAGAGCACACGGCTCGGCCGCCTGCTGCGCGCCGCCCACCTGGACGAGCTGCCGCAGCTGTGGAACGTCCTCACCGGAACGATGAGCGTCGTGGGCCCGCGGCCGATACGCCCGACGTTCTTCGAGGAGCTCTGCCGCGACGTCCCGCAGTACTGGCAGCGCCTCGTGGTCCGTCCCGGCATCACCGGCCTGGCCCAGCTGCGGATGACCCGCGAGATGACCTGGTCGGAGAAGCTCGCCCACGACCTCGAGTACATCGCCGACCGCTCGCCCGGGCTCTACCTGAGCATCGCGACGGCGACCCTGGCGCAGGGCCTGGGCTCCACCCCCCGGCGCGGCCACTAGCATCCGCGCGGATGTGCGGCATCTGCGGCCTGGCGTCGCTCGACGGCGCCTCGCCGGTCGAGCCCGAGCTCCTCGAGGCGATGAGCTCGGCGCTCGTGCACCGGGGTCCCGACAGCCAGGGCGCCCTGCTGGACGGGCCCGTGGGGCTGGCCATGCGCCGGCTGTCGATCATCGACCTGGAGGGCGGCGACCAGCCGATCGCCTCCGAGGACGGCACGGTGCACGTCGTCTGCAACGGCGAGATCTACAACTACCGCGAGCTGCGCGACGAGCTGCGCGGGCGCGGGCACCGCTTCGCCACGGCCAGCGACTGCGAGGTGATCGTCCACCTCTACGAGGAGGAGGGCCCCGGCTGCGTCGAACGCCTGCGGGGCATGTTCGCCCTCGCGCTGTGGGACGCCCGCGAGCGCCGGCTCGTGCTGGCCCGCGACCGCTTCGGCATCAAGCCGCTGTACTGGCGCGCCGCGCGCGGGACGCTGGCCTTCGGCTCCGAGCTCAAGGCGCTGCTGCGCGATCCCGGGTTCGACCGCACGCTGGACCCGGACGCGCTGGAGGCGTTCCTGGCCTTCAACTCGATCCCCGCGCCGCTGACGATCTACCGCGAGGCGCGCAAGCTCCCGGCCGGCCACCGGCTGGTGTGGCAGGGGGGCGAGCCGGTCGTCGAGCGCTACGCGCGGCCCCGGCCGGTGGACGCCGAGCGCGTGCGCCGCGAGCCCGCCGCCGCCCTGGCCGCCGAGCTGCGCGAGCGCCTGCGCGACTCCGTGCGCGCCCACCTGGTGGCCGACGTCCCGGTGGGCGTCCTGCTCTCCGGTGGCGTCGACTCCTCGGCGCTGGCGGCGCTGGCGGCCCAGGAGGGCTCGGGACGCCTGCGCACGTTCTCGATCGGCTTCGAGGAGCGCTCCTTCGACGAGCTGGAGCGCGCCCGCCTGGTGGCCGAGCGCTACGACACCGAGCACCGGGAGCTGGTGCTGCGCCCGGACGCGGCCGACCTGCTGCCCCGGCTGGTCGAGGCCTTCGACGAGCCGTTCGCCGACTCCTCGGCGCTGCCCACCTACCTCGTGTGCGAGCTCGCGGCGCGCGACGTCAAGGTCGTGCTCTCCGGCGAGGGCGGGGACGAGCTCTTCGGCGGGTACTACACCTACGTGGCCGACCTCCTCGCCCCGCGCCTCGGGCGGGCCGCCGCGGCCGCCGCGCCGCTGGTCGAGCGCCTCCCGGTCTCCTCGCGGCGCGTCTCGCTGGAGTACCGCGCCAAGCGCTTCGTGCGCGGCGCCGCCCTGCCGCCGCTCGAGCGCCACCACGCCTGGAAGGAGATCTTCTCCGGCGACCAGCGGGCCGCCCTGCTGGCGCGCCCCGACCGCGGCGCCGATCCGCTGGAGGCCTACCGCGCGCGCTACGCCGAGACGGTGGGGGCCGAGCCGCTGGCGCGCCTGCAGGACGTCGACACGACCGTGTACCTGGTCGACGACCTGCTGGTCAAGACCGACCGGGCGAGCATGGCGCACTCGCTGGAGGCGCGCGTGCCGTTCCTGGACCCCGTCGTGGCGGACCTGGCGCTGGCGCTTCCCACGCGCCACAAGGTCCGCGGCCTGGCCAAGAAGGTGCTCCTGCGCCGCGCGGTGGCGCCGCTGGTGCCCCGGTCGATCGTCCACGGGCGCAAGCGGGGCTTCTCGATCCCGGCGGCGGCGTGGCTGCGCGGTGAGCTGGCGCCGCTGGCCCGCGAGGTGCTCGCTCCCGACGCGGTCGCCGCCCAGGGCTGCTTTCGCCCCGAGGCCGTCACCGCGGTGCTCGACCGCCACCTGGCCGGCCAGGAGGACCTGTCGCGCCAGCTCTGGGGCCTGCTCACCTTCGGCCTGTGGCACGAGCGCCAGTCGCGTCCGCTCGCCTCCTCCGCCGCGTGATGCGCATCTGGATCGACATGACGGCGCCCGCGCACCCGATCGTGTTCCGCCCGATCATCGCGGTGCTGCGTGCGCAGGGGCACGAGGTCACGGTGACCGCGCGCGACTACGCCGACACGCTCGGCCTGCTGCGCCTGCACGGCATCGAGCACACGGCGTTCGGACGCCACGGCGGCGCCGCGCGCTCCGGCAAGCTGGCGCAGCTGGTCGCGCGCACGCGGGAGATGCGCGCGTTCGGGGGCGGCCGGCGCTTCGACCTGGCGCTGGCCCACGGGTCCAACGACCTGGCCCTGGCCGCGGCGTCGCTGCGCATCCCCGCGGCCAACGCGTTCGACTACGAGTGGGCCACCGTCCAGCACCAGATCGGCTGCCGGCTCGCGCGCCGCGTCGTGGTGCCCGACCGCATCCCGCCCGAGCGCCTGCGCCGCTACGGGGTCGACGGCGCCAAGCTCGCCGCCTACCCCGGGCTCAAGGAGGAGTACTACCTGTCGGACTTCGAGCCCGACCCCGCGGTGCTCGACCGCCTCGAACTCGACCCCTCCGAGGTGATCGTCGTGCTGCGCCCGCCGCCCGCCGTGTCCCTCTACCACCGGCGCGCCAACCCGCTGTACCGCCAGGTCCTGTCCCACCTGGGCCGCCACGAGGGCGTCCACGCGGTCGTGCTCCCGCGCACGGACGCCCAGCGCGCCGAGCTGCGCGCGCTCGACCTGCCGCGCCTGGTCGTGCCGGACGGGCCGGTGGACGCGCAGAGCCTGATCGCCCTGTGCGACCTCGTCGTCTCGGCCGGGGGCACGATGAACCGCGAGGCCGTGGCCCTGGGGACGCCCGTGTACACGACGTACGCGGCGCGCCTGGGCGGCGTGGACGAGGCGCTGATGCGCGAAGGACGCCTCAAGCCGCTCTCCGACCCCAGCGCCCTGGAGCTGCGCAAGCGCCCCGCGCCGGCGGTGGTGCGCGATCGCCGCGACCCCGCGCTGCTCGCCCGGCTCATGCTCGAGGCGGCCGGCTGACCCCGCGCCGGGCTGCCCGGCCGCGCTGTCATGCTACGGCCCATGACGGTGGCGGACGCGGTGGCGGCCTTCGTGACGGCGCTCGCCGTGTCGGCCCTGGCCACGCCGCTCGTGGCTCGGCTGGCCCGACGCCTGGACGTCATCGACCGTCCGCGCGAGCGCGGCCTCGCCCAGGCCGACACGCCGCGCCTCGGCGGGCTGGCGATCCTGGCCGGCGCCGCCGCCTCGGCGCTCGTCTGGCTCCCGGTCGACGGCGAGCTGCGCGGGATCCTCGCCGGCGCCGCCGCGATCACGCTGGTCGGCGGCCTGGACGACGCCTTCGACCTGCCGGCCCCGGTCAAGCTGGCGGGCCAGGTCGCCGCCGCGCTGTTGCCGGTGCTGTCGGGGGTCGTGGTGGAGAACTTCACGCTGCCCTTCGTCCACCGGGTGGAGCTGGGGGGGCTGGCCGAGCCGCTCACGCTGCTGGGGATCGTGGCGCTGATGAACGTGGTCAACTTCTCCGACGGCATCGACGGCCTGGCCGCGGGCGTGTGCACGATCAGCGCGCTGACCTTCGCGGTGATCGCCTTCGACCTCGAGCGCAACGCCGCCGGCGTCCTGGCCGCGCTCACGGCGGGCGCGGCGCTGGGCTTCCTGTTCCACAACTTCCACCCCGCCTCGGTCTTCATGGGGGACAGCGGCTCGAACCTCCTGGGACTGATGCTGGCCTGCATCGCCGTCCAGGGCTCGCTGAAGACCAACGCGTTGATCGCGCTCGTGGGGCCGCTGGTCGTGCTGGCCGTGCCGTTCCTGGACACGGGGTTCGTGGTGGCCAAGCGGCTGAAGTACCGGCGCCGGCCGTGGGCGGCCGACACCGAGCACTTCCACCATCGCCTGTCGCGCATCGGGTTCTCGCAGCGCCGGACCGTCGTCTACCTGTACGCCTGGACCCTCGCGCTGGCCGGGCTGGCCCTGGCGCTGCGCTTCGTGCCCTACTCCGACGACGCCGGCGACTTCGACGCCGCCTGGACGGCCGTGATGGCGGTCCTGGGGCTGCTGGCCGTGGCCGCGAGCCTGTACCTCGTCTACGTGCTGGAGATCTTCAAGTTCCGCCGGCTGCGCGAGCGCCAGCTGCGCGCCCAGGACCCCACGACGGCCGAGCACGAGATCGACGCCCGCGTGGTGCGCGAGCTGGAGACCGGCGAGTTCCAGGCGGTTCAGGAGCCGTAGAGGGTGCGGGTCCAGGCCGCGGCCACGCCATCGGTCAGGCGCGGGTCGTCGAAGACCCCGCCCTGGGCGATCCACTGGTAGTACGCCCGCTCGGTCATCCAGCACAGCGCGAACGCCGTGGACTCCGCGGGCACCGGGACGCCGTCGGCCTCGATCCGCGCGCGGGTCGCCTCGACGAAGCGGCCCATGATCGCCCGCCAGAAGTTGGCCACCACCTCGTCGTAGGCCGAGGCCTCGATCACCGCGCGCAGCAGCACGCCGTGGTCGGCCCACACCGCCGTGACGCGGCGCACCGCCTCGCGCAGCGCCTCCGCGCCGTCCCCGTCGTCGCCCCACCACGTCTCGGCCTGCACCCACAGCAGCTCGGCCACGCCCTCGGTCAGGCGCATGAGCAGCTCGCGCTTGCCCCGGAAGTAGAAGTAGAACGCGGTCCGCGAGATCCCGGCCCGGTTGGCGATCTCCTCCACCCGTAGGTCGGCGAAGGCGCGGCCCTCGGCCAGCAGTCCCTCGGTCGCGGCCAGGACCGCCGCCTCGACGGTCGCGCGCTTCTCCGAGTTGGCCGATCGGGGGATCAGGGAGGCCACGGCCCGGGGAGGCTAATGACCGTCTTGACACCCTGTCAAACATCCTGTTGACTCGGCCCATGCCCACACTTCTCGACCTCACCTCCCAGGGCGACGTCGGCACGATGACCGACGAGTCCAAGCTGTCGTCGGTCAAGCTCATGGACCCCCAGCAGCTCTACGAGCTGTGGGAGCGCCAGAACTGGCAGGCCCACGCCATCGACCTGGGCCGCGACGTGGAGGACTGGAAGACGCTGAGCGAGGAGCAGCGCGGGCAGGTGGCGTGGAACCTGTCCTCGTTCTTCATCGGCGAGGAGCGCGTGACCACGCAGTTCACGGGCCTGGTCGCCGCCTACGAGAGCCAGTCCGAGGAGGCCTTCCTCACCACCCAGCAGGTCGACGAGGCTCGCCACGCCCAGCACTTCAACCGCTTCTACGACCAGGTGCTGTCCTACGGCGACACGTTCGAGTCGCGCCTGGAGCGCGCGCGCGAGGACCTCAACGAGGCGTTCATCGCCCTGTTCGACGGCCACCTCGTGCAGGCGTGCGACCGCCTGCTGGCCGACCGCACGGACGTCGAGGCCAAGGTGGATTTCGTGACCACCTACCACATGGTCATCGAGGGCACCCTGGCCCTGACCGGCCAGAAGTACATCACCGACTTCTGCGAGTCCAACGGGCTGTTCCCGGGCTTCGTCGAGGGCTTCAAGCTGATCTCCCAGGACGAGCACCGCCACGTGGCCTACGGCACGTGGTTCCTCCAGCAGAAGGCCAAGGACCCGGCGCTGGCCAAGCGCATCCAGGACAAGCTGGCCGAGCTGCTGCCCGTCGCCGCCTCGGTCTTCGTGCCGCCGGGGCTGCAGCTGGGCGACAGCTACGAGATCCTCGGCTACTCCTCCGACGAGGTCAACCAGTATGCCTTCACCGCGCTCTCGCGGCGGCTGAAGGTGATCGGGCTCGGGCTGCCGGCGGTCGAGGCGGCGGCGTAGCCGCTCAGGCGGTCCGCAGCCGGGGGTGCCCCTGGCCCGGCCAGGGGGCGAGCAGCAGCAGGACGCGGGCGTCGGACACGGCCCGCACCTCGTGGCGCTCGTTGGGGTCGAAGACGGCCAGGAGGCCCGGCCCGCCGGTCACCGTGTCGCCGTCGGCGCCGATCTCGACCTCGCCGCCGACCACCACCAGCCAGGCGCGCTCGTGGACCTGGTGGTCGTCCAGCGCCTCGCCCGCGGGAAGCGCGACGAGGATGGTCCGTCCCTCGCCCTCGGAGTGCAGCACCTCGGGCTGACGGGGAGCGACCTCGGCGGCGTTCAGGTCCCAGCTGCGCACGGCGCGGATCCTACCCCGCATTCGCATGTTTTCTCAGGCATCGATACGGGGATCCGCATACGGAGGTATCGCTCCCGTGTACGTCCACCAGAGATTCCCCCATTGCGCCGATGCGCCCGCCGCCGCGCGGGAAGTCCTGGACGCCGTCCTCGCCGAGCGGTTGCCGGCCCACGCGGTGGCCGAGCTGCGGCTGGTCGTCTCCGAGCTGGTCACCAACGCCGTGCGCCACGGCCTGGACCGGGGCGGGGCCGTCGAGCTGACGGTCAACGTGACCGGCGACGTGGCCCGGATCGACGTGACCGACGGCGGCGAGGGCTTCCGGCCTCCGCAGCGCCCGCCCGAGCCCGCGGACGTCGGCGGCTGGGGCCTCGTCGTGGTGGACCGGCTGGCCTCGCGCTGGGGGGTCGAGTCGGCTCCCAGCACCCGCGTGTGGGCCGAGGTTCCGCTCGCGTCTTCCGGCACGAACGGGGGCGGCGCGACCGCCCCGGTCTACGCCCGCAACGTATAGACTCGCGGCCCCCCGCCCGCCCCTGTGTGGCGGGGGATTTCGCGTCTGTATGGCCCACTATCTCGACCTCTTCGTGCTGGCATTTGCCCTGCCCGTGTTCATCGCGGCGGGGCTGCCGATCCTCGGTTGGGCGGCGGGCGGCGGCGCGTGGATCGCGCAGCGGATTGTGCGCGGCGTGCTGGAGAACCGCGCCCGCGCCTCCGACGACATCCGCACGGTGGCCGGGCTGACCGCCGGGAGCATGATCGCGCGGGGCTGGATCGTCGCCCTCGCCGTGTTCGTCGTCGGGGTCTCGACCGACAACGAGACCGGGCTGTCGGCGGCCGTGCTGGTCATCGCGCTGTTCACGGTCTTCTTCTCGATGAACATGTTCATGCGCCCGTTCGAGGACGCGCGATGAAGACGATTCACAAGGTCCTGCTGGGGATCTTCGCCCTGCTCGCGCTGTTCGTGGGCGTGCTGGCGCTGTTCGGGTCGGAGGGCAAGAACGACGAGTTCAAGCCCCAGAACGAGTTCAAGCTCGATCCCTGGATCGAGCTGAAGATCGGCCCGCTGGACATGTCGGTCAACAAGGCCGTCCTCTACCTGTTCCTGGCCGCGGCGCTGACGATCTTCGCCATGACCTACATCGCCCGGCGCATGCAGGACAAGCCCAACCGCGTGCAGACCGCGGTCGAGGCGGCCTACGTGCTCATGCGCGACAACATCACCAAGGGCAACATGGACTCCAAGATGGCGAGCCGCTGGTTCGCCTTCGTGGCCACGCTGTTCCTGTTCATCTGGTTCTCGAACATGATCGGCTACCTGCCGCTGCCCACGAACACGCACGAGAAGGTCGACGTGTTCGGCTTCGGGATCCCCGCCTTCGCCCTGTACGCGGCGACCGCCAACATCTCGGTCCCGCTGGTGCTGACCCTGTTCGTCTGGGTCGCCTACCACGTGGAGGGAGTCCGGGCCCAGGGCTTCTTCCCCTACTTCCGCTCGTGGATTCCCGCCGGCACGCCGGGGGGCCCGATGAAGGGGCTGATCTTCATCATCGAGGTGATCTCGCAGTTCGTGCGGATCATCTCGCTCTCCGTACGTCTCTTCGCCAACATCCTGGCCGGCCACCTGCTGATCCTGTTCATGGCCGGCGGGCTGGTGGTCCTGCTGGGCCTGGCCGCCATCGGCGTGCTGACCCTGCCGCTGGCCATCGCCTTCTACATCTTCGAGGTGGGCCTGGTGGCCACCCTCCAGGCCTTCATCTTCGCGACCCTGACCTCGATCTACTTCGGCGGCGCCACCGCGCGCCACTAAGGAGGAGCAACAGAACATGGACCTCGGAGCATTGACCGTTCTGGCCCAGGCGGCCGCGGCGGAGGAGACCAAGAAGGGCCTGCAGGCGATCGCGCTGGGTGTGGGCGCCGGCCTCGGGACGATCGGCCCGGGGGTGGGCGTGGGCTACATCTTCGGCAAGGTGATCGAGTCGGTCACCCGCCAGCCCGAGATGCGTGACGAGATCACCTCGATCCAGTGGCTGGGCTTCGCGCTGACCGAGGCGATCGTGTTCTACGCGTTCATCTTCGGCCTGATCGCCTTCTTCCTGTCGGGCTGATGCTGGCCGGAATCGACAACGTCCTCCTCTTCGCGGCCACGGAAGCCGGCGGCGAGGAGGAGAGCGGCACCTTCCTCGTCACCCCGGGTCTGGGGCTGATGATCTGGACGCTGATCGCGTTCGGGATCACGTACCTGATCCTGCGCAAGCTGGCGTTCCCGCGCATCCAGGAGGCGCTGGACAAGCGGGCCAACGCGATCGAGGAGTCGATCGAGCACGCCACGCGCACCCGCAAGGAGGCCGACGAGCTGCTGGCCGAGTACCGCGAGCGCCTGACCGAGGCCCGCGAGCAGGCCGACCAGATCGTCGCCCGGGCGCGCAAGGCGGCGGAGAACGCCGAGCGCGAGGCCGCGGCCGAGTCGCGCGAGAAGCGCGAGGAGCTGATGGCCCAGACCCGGCGCGACATCGAGGCCGAGACCCGTCGCGCCGTGCAGGAGCTGCGCCGCGAGGTCGCGGACCTCACCGTGATGGCGACCGAGCGCGTGACGCGCAAGACGCTGTCCGCCGACGACCAGCGCAAGCTGGTCGAGGAGGCGCTCGGGGAGCTCGACTTCACGGCGCTGTCCGGCTCCAGCGCCGCCAACGGAGGCGAAGGGGAGCGCTAGTGGAGGAGCTCGCCCAGGTCTACTCGCGCTCGCTGTTCGAGGTGGCGCGCGAGCAGGACAAGCTCGACACGATCCGCGACCAGCTCGGCGAGTTCGCCGACGCCGTCGACGGCTCGCGCGACCTGCAGGTGTTCCTGTTCTCGCCCTACCTCTCTACCGACGAGAAGAAGGAGGGGCTGCGCCGGGCGTTGGAGGACGTCGACGAGACCCTGATGAACTTCCTCGAGCTGCTGGCCGAGAAGCACCGGATGCCGGCGATCTTCCGCATCCGGCGCCAGTTCGACGACCTGTGGGAGGCCGAGAACCGGCTGCTGCCCGTCCAGGTCACGAGCGCGATCGAGCTCGACGAGTCCACCGTCAAGCAGATCGGCGACGCCATCGGCGAGCAGACGGGGCAGCGCATAGACCTGACCAGCGAGGTCGACCCGGACATCCTCGGCGGCATCGTGCTGCGCGTGGGCAACTCGGTCCTCGACGCCTCGATCCGACACCGACTTGAACAACTGAGAAAGCAGGTGGCGAGAACCTGATGCACATCAATCCCGACGAGATCACATCGATCCTCAAGAGCCGCATCGAGGGCCTGGAGACCGGCGGCGGCGACCTGGCCGAGGTCGGCACCGTCCTGTCGGTGGCCGACGGCATCGCCCGCATCCACGGCCTGGACAACTGCGAGGCCTTCGAGATGCTCGAGCTGCCCCACGACGTGACCGGGCTGGCTTTGAACCTCGAGTCCGACAACGTCGGCGCCGTCTTGTTCGGCCCGTGGGACAAGGTCGTCGAGGGCGACGAGGTCAAGCGCACCGGCCAGCTGCTGCGCATCCCCGTCGGCGACGCCCTGCTCGGGCGCATCGTCGACCCGCTGGGCAACCCGCTCGACGGCAAGGGCGACGTGGAGACCGACGAGTTCCGTCCCGCCGAGTTCAAGGCGCCCGGCGTGGTCCAGCGCCAGCCGGTGACCGAGCCGATGATGACCGGCCTGAAGGCGATTGACTCGATGATCCCGATCGGCCGCGGCCAGCGCGAGCTGATCATCGGCGACCGCCAGACCGGCAAGTCGGCGATCGCCATCGACACGATCATCAACAACCGCGACAAGGACCTGGTCTGCGTCTACGTGGCCATCGGCCAGCGCATGGCCACGGTCGTGGCGCTCGCCGAGACCCTGGCCGAGAACGGCGCGCTGGAGAACACGATCATCGTGGCCGCGGCGGCCGACGAGGCGGCGCCGATCAAGTTCATGGCGCCCTACGCCGGCTGCGCGATGGCCGAGCACTTCCTGTACAGCGGCCGGCACGCTCTGTGCATCTACGACGACCTGACCAAGCACGCGTACGCCTACCGCCAGATGTCGCTGCTGCTGCGCCGCCCGCCGGGCCGCGAGGCCTATCCCGGCGACGTGTTCTACCTGCACTCGCGCCTGCTCGAGCGCGCGGTCAAGCTGGCCGACGAGCAGGAGGGCGACGCCGTCGGCGGCGGCTCGCTGACCGCGCTGCCGATCATCGAGACGCAGGCGGGCGACGTGTCGGCCTACATCCCGACGAACGTCATCTCGATCACCGACGGCCAGATCTTCCTCGAGCCGCGCCTGTTCTACGCGGGCGTGCGCCCGGCGATCAACGTCGGCATCTCGGTGTCGCGCGTGGGCGGCAACGCCCAGATCACGCCGATGAAGAAGGTCGCGGGGCGCCTGCGCCTCGACCTCTCCCAGTACCGCGAGCTCGAGGCGTTCGCCCAGTTCGGCTCCGAGCTGGACATGGACACCCAGCGCACGCTGGCCCGCGGGGAGCGCCTGGTGGCGACGCTCAACCAGAAGGAGCGCAACCCGATGACGGTGGAGGACCAGGTGGCCCAGGTCTACGCCGCCACCAACGGCTACCTCGACCGCATCAAGGTCGACCGCGTGCCCGAGTTCCTCGACCAGGTGACCAAGCGGCTGCACTCCGACTACGAGGACCTGCTGGGCAAGATCGCCGAGGGCGACTGGTCCGACGAGATCGTCGAGCAGCTGGACGGCGCCATCAAGGAGTTCGCCGACGACTTCGGCTACGACCTCGACGACGAGGGCGCGCCGATGGAGGAGGGCGAGTCCGACCGCGTGGCGCAGCGCGAGGAGCGCGACGAGGACGAGTCCGGCGACGACGCGAAGTCGCAGGAGGAGTCGGAGGATCGCGAGGAGGAGCCGGCCCCGGCGTAATCGATGCAGACGCAGCGCGATGTCAAGGACCGGATCGGGTCCGTCAAGAACGTCCAGAAGATCACCCGGGCGATGGAGATGGTGGCCGCGGCGCGCCTGCGCCGGGCCGAGCAGCGCATCGAGGCGCTGCGCCCGTACGCCGGGGCGATCCGCCGGATGACCCGCCAGGCGGCGGAGGCGGCCGAGAACGTCCCCAACCTCCCGATCCTCAGCGAGCACGACGAGGTCAAGACCGTCGCGCTGCACCTGGTCACGGGCGACCGCGGGCTGGCCGGTGCGTTCAACTCGCAGATCCTGCGCGCCGGCCTGCGGGCGGCGGCCGAGCACGAGGCCGAGGGGCGCAGCGTCGTCTTCTACGCGTCGGGCCGGCGCGGCGTGTCCTCGCTCACGTTCCGGGGCAAGGAGCTGTCCGGGCGCTACGTCGGCTTCACCGACCGCCCGGCCTACGCCGACGCGCGCGAGATCGCCGAGGCCCTGATGGCGGCCTACGTTGACGAGGACGTAGACGAGGTGGAGATCTTCTACAACGGCTACATCTCGCCGCTGCGCCAGGAGGTGCGGCGCGAGACCCTGCTCCCGCTCCAGCAGGCGACGATCCTCGAGGGGTCCGACGAGGACGAGGGCACCGCCGGCGAAGCCGGTGGTCAGGACGACGACGAGGCGCCCGAGCACCGGGCGCTGGTGGAGTACGAGCCCAGCCCGGAGGAGATCCTCCAGCGGCTGGTCCCGGATTACGTGGAGATATCGGTGTACCGGGCGCTGCTGTAGTCGACGGCGTCCGAGCACGGGGCGCGCATGACCGCGATGCGCAGCGCCTCGGACAACGCCGGAGAGCTGATCGACGACTTGACCTTGGAGATGAACCGCGCCCGCCAGGCAGAGATAACCCAGGAGATCATGGAAGTGGTCGCCGGGTCAGAGGCGCAAGGCTAGGAGACAACATGGAAGCTGGAACCGAAGAGAAGCAGGACACCGAGACCACCGGGAACACCGGCCGCATCGAGGAGATCCAGGGCGTGGTGATCGAGGCGGCGTTCCCCGACGAGCTGCCGGAGATCAACCACGCCATCGTGATCGAGCGCGAGGGCGGCGACCTGGTGTGCGAGGTGCAGCAGCACCTGGGCGACGACCGCGTCCGCGCGGTGGCCATGGACAGCACCGACGGCCTGGCGCGGGGGATGGAGGTGCGCGACACCGGCGGCCCGATCACCGTGCCCGTGGGGGAGGGGACGCTGGGACGGATCTTCAACCTGCTCGGCGATCCGATCGACCTCGGCGGCGAGGTCGACGCGGACGAGCGCTGGCCGATCCACCGGCCGGCGCCCGACGTCGCCGACCTGATCCCGACCAACGAGATGTTCGAGACCGGGATCAAGGTCATCGACCTGCTCGCGCCCTACGCCAAGGGCGGCAAGGTCGGCCTGTTCGGCGGCGCCGGCGTGGGCAAGACGGTCCTGATCCAGGAGCTGATCAACAACCTGGCCCAGGAGCACGGCGGCCTGTCGGCGTTCTGCGGCGTGGGCGAGCGCTCGCGGGAAGGCAACGACCTGTGGCTGGAGATGAAGGAGTCCGGGGTCATCGACAAGACGATGCTCGTCTTCGGCCAGATGAACGAGCCCCCGGGGGCGCGCATGCGCGTGGCCCTGTCCGGCCTGACGATGGCGGAGTACTTCCGCGACGTGGGCGGCCAGGACGTGCTGCTGTTCATCGACAACATCTTCCGCTTCGTGCAGGCGGGCTCGGAGGTCTCGGCGCTGCTCGGGCGCATGCCCTCGCAGGTGGGCTACCAGCCCACGCTGGAGACCGAGATGGGCCAGCTCCAGGAGCGGATCACGTCCACGCGCAAGGGCTCGGTCACGTCGATCCAGGCGATCTACGTGCCTGCGGACGATTTGACCGACCCGGCGCCGGCCTCGGTGTTCGCCCACCTCAACGCGACCACGACGCTCTCGCGCTCGATCTCCGAGAAGGGGATCTACCCGGCGGTCGACCCGCTGGACTCCACGTCGACGATCCTCAAGCCCGACATCCTGGGCGAGGAGCACTTCGACGTGGCCAACCGGGTCAAGGAGACGCTCCAGCGTTACCGCGAGCTGCAGGACATCATCGCCATCCTGGGGATCGACGAGCTGTCCGACGAGGACAAGGTGGCGGTCAACCGGGCCCGGCGCATCGAGCGTTTCCTGTCCCAGCCGTTCCACGTGGCCGAGCAGTTCACCGGCACGTCCGGCGCCTACGTGCCGATCGAGGAGTCGATCCGCGGGTTCCGCGAGATCCTCGAGGGCAAGCACGACGACATCCCCGAGCGCGCGTTCCTGCTCAAGGGCACGATCGACGACGTCGTGGCCGACGCGGGCGGGGAGCGCAGCAAGGCGCAGGGCAAGTCCGAGGACGAGGAGCAGGGCACCGCCGGCGAAGCCGAGGACGAGGGGTAGGCCTTGGCCCGCACGAAGTTCCCGGTGGAGATCCTCTCGCCCGAGGGCGAGGTGTGGTCCGGCGAGGTGGAGATGGTCTCCACCCGCACCACCGTGGGCTCGATCGGCCTCTTGGCCAACCACGAGCCGGTCCTGGCCATGCTCGACCCCGTCGAGCTGCGTCTGTACGAGTCCGAATCGGACGTCCGGCGCTTCGCGCAGGGCGAGGGCTACCTCCAGGTGGCGGGCAACCGCGCACTGCTGCTGGTCGAGGAGGCCCACCCGCCCGAGGACCTCGACGCGGGCGAGCTGCGCGAGCGCGTGAAGCGCGCCGAGAGCGAGATGGAGTCCTGCGAGGCGGACTCCGAGGCCTACCGCACGGCGGCGCGCGACAAGCGCCGCTGGGAGACGTTCCTGGCGATCGCCGAGGGGTAGATGGCCAATTCCACGACCCCCACGACCGGCTGCACGCATCTCGCGGCGCCGGATCGCCACGTGCCGAAGGGGTCCGTGGCTCCGCCACTGTCCCCCTTCGTCCCGCGGCGCCCGGCATCCGCGAGCTACGCACATCCGGCCGCGCGGGCCGCGGAATCGCCCATCTAGTGGGTAGGCGGACCGAGCATCCGCCGGGCGCGTTCTCGTGGGTCGAGCTCTCCACGACGGACGCCGGCGCGGCCAAGGCCTTCTACACCGGGCTGTTCGGGTGGGAGGCCGACGACAACCCGATCCCGGGCGGCGGCGTCTACACGATGCTGCGCGTGGGCGGCGCCGCGGTGGCGGCGCTGTACCGCCAGATGCAGGAGGGCGCGCCGGCCAACTGGCTGTCCTACGTGACGGTCGAGTCGGCCGACGCCGCGGCGGCGCGCGCGAAGGAGCTGGGCGGCACGCTCGTCTCCGAGCCCTTCGACGTCATGGACGTGGGCCGGATGGCCGTCGTCCAGGACCCGCAGGGCGCGGTGTTCGCGGTCTGGGAGCCGCGGGCCGCAATCGGCGCCGAGCTGGTCAACGACCCCGGGTCGCTGACCATGAACCAGCTCAACGCCGCCGACCCCGAGGCCGCGCGGGCCTTCTACGAGGGGCTGTTCGGGTGGCGCTTCGAGCCGGTGTCCCAGGACCCGCCCTACTGGAGCGTCCTCAACGGCGAGCGCCTCAACGCGGGCATGATGGCGCTGCCGCCGGGAGCGCCGGCGCCGCCGCACTGGCTGGCCTACTTCACCGTCGAGGACCTCGACGCCGCGGCCGGGCGGATCGGCGAGCTCGGGGGCGCCGTGCTGGTCGCACCCACCGACATCCCCGCCGGACGCTTCCTCGTGGCCACGGACCCGCAGGGCGCCGTCTTCGCCCTGTTCGCGGGGGAGGTCGACGACTAGCGTGGACCGCCGCGAGTTCCTCAAGGCGGGGGCGACGGGAGCCCTCATCCTCGGCGGCGTGCCGGTCGACGGGTGGGCGCGGCGCCACCGCCGGCCCCCGGCGATCCCGGTGGCCACCGGAGGCGAGTTCGCCGAGGGGCTGGCCGCGGGCGCGCCCAAGCCCCGGGGCATCCAGCTGTGGACGCGGCTGTCGGGCGCCGGCGCGGGCGACCGCCGGCTGACGCTGGAGGTGGCGCGCGACCGCGAGTTCCGTCGCACGGTGGTGCGCCGCCAGGTCGTGGCCCGCGCCGGGCGCGACGGGACGGTGCGCGTGCGGGTCGAGGGGCGCCGGCTGCTCGCCCCCGGCGAGGAGTACTTCTACCGCTTCGCCACGCGCGGGTCGCACAGCGAGGTCGGGCGGTTCCGCACCCTGCTCCCGCCGGACTCGCGCGAGCCGGTGCGCATCGGGGTCTTCTCCTGCCAGGACTGGCAGGCCGGGTACTTCGGCGCCCACACGGCCCTCGCGCGCGAGGACGACCTCGACCTGGTCGTGTGCCTGGGCGACTACATCTACGAGCGCAACTTCTACTCCGGGCCGCGTACCGACAACCTCGGCGCAAATCGCGACGGCGAGGTCCAGACGCTCGACGAGTACCGGGCCAAGTACCGGCTGTACAAGTCCGACGCCGACCTGCGCGCCATGCACGCCGCGCACTCGTTCGTCGGCATCTGGGACGACCACGAGGTCGAGGACAACTACGCGCGCGACCTCCCCGGCGCCGAGAGCCAGCAGGTCCGGGTGCCGTTCCTCACGCGCCGGGCCAACGGCTACCGCGCCTGGGACGAGTACATGCCGTTCGACTACGTCGGCCGGGGGACGCGCATC
>DATLOP010000316.1:0-2034 GCA_035536255.1 Solirubrobacteraceae bacterium | reverse complement strand
CCTCCAGCACGGAGTCGTCGCCTTGGAGCACCTCGACGGCGGCGACGCGCAGGTCGTCGGTCACCGCGACGACGGCGCTAGCGGCCCTGGAGCCCCCCACATCGACGCCGAGGGTGACCACCTCGCCGTCCTCCACGGCGTAGTCCGCTCGGCACGCGCTCCAGGCTCCAGGTGGGAGCCATGCGCCTTCGCCGACGCCCCAGCGGCAGGCGTGGAACTGCGCCCAGGCTTGCGGGGTGACGCGCTCGCGCTGCTCGCGCAGCGCGGCGGTGGTTACCCACGGCGCGACGTTGGCTCGCGCCACGTTGGCGACGGTCAGCGGGAGGTCGTCGGGCACGCTCCACTCCAGCCAGCGCAGGCCTGGGGCGCGGGCGTCGAGCAACGGCCCGCGGCGGGTGACCTCCCCGGCCAGGGCGCGGGTGCGCTGGCGCCCAAGCGGAGAGTCAAGCGCAGCGGCGGGGGTCGAAAATGAGCGCGAGGCGGGCGTCAGGGCGCTTGACGAGCGTCTGCGAGGCGGGGTGCTCGGCGGACTGGCGCGTGACGCCGTGGGCGATGGCCGCCTGCTCGCGAGAGGCCGCTCCGAGCGACACGCTGGCGTCGGGCACGGTCATGACGTCAGGCCGGGATACTGCGCCGGATGCCCGATCTCGCGCTGCTCCTCTGGGCCCTCTACGGCGCCGCCGCGCTGGGGTGGCGGGTCGCGGTGCAGCTGCGCCGGACGGGGAAGACGGGGCTGATCGCGGCGCGGGTGCGGCCGTTCTCGGTGGCCGGGGTCGCCGACCTGGGCCAGGCGGCCGGGATCGTGCTCGGGGTGACGGCGGCGTTGCTGGCCCATGACGGGGCGCTCGAGCCGGTCGAGGCGCTCGACCGCACCGCCGTCCACGTCGCGGGCCTCGCGCTCTTCGCCGCCGGGTTGAGCGGCACGGTCGCGTCGCAGGCCGCGATGGGACGCTCCTGGCGCATCGGCACCGATCCGCAGGAGCGCACCGACCTCGTGACGGGCGGTCCCTTCCGGCTCGTGCGCAACCCGATCTACTCGGCGCTGATCCCGACGCTGCTGGGGCTGGCGCTGCTCGTCCCCGGCGCGCTCGCGCTCGGCTCGGTCGCGGTGTTCGCCCTGGCCACCGAGCTCCAGGTCCGGGCGGTCGAGGAGCCGCACCTGCTGCGCGTCCACGGCCGCGAGTACGCGGACTACGCGGCGCGGGTCGGACGCTTCGTCCCCGGGGTGGGGCGGCTGGCGCGCCGGCGCGACTAGGCGAAGGGGCGAGCACCGGCTCGCTACGGTGCGGCGATGCCGCCGCTGTCCGTGCTCGACCTCTCGCCGGTCATGTCCGGCGCGGGCGAGGCGCAGGCCGTCCGCGACACGCTGGAGCTGGCCCGCCGGGCGGAGGAGCTGGGCTATCGCCGCTTCTGGCTGGCCGAGCACCACGGGGGCGCGATGGTGGCCAGCTCGGCGCCGGAGATCATGATCGCCCACGTCGCGGCGGCGACGGAGCGCATCCGCGTCGGCTCGGGCGGGGTGATGCTGCCCAACCACAGCCCCCTGCACGTGGCCGAGCAGTTCAAGGTGCTGGAGGCGCTGCACCCCGGCCGCATCGACCTGGGCATCGGCCGGGCGCCCGGGACCGACCAGCTCACCGCCTACGCGCTGCGGCGCGACGCCGAGCGGATGGACGCCGACGACCTCCCGGCCCAGCTCGGCGAGCTGATGGCCTTCGCCGGGCTGCGGCCGTGGCCGGCCAACCACCCGTTCCGCCAGGTGCGCGCCGCCCCCGTCGACGCGCCGCTGCCCCCGATCCACCTGCTCGGCTCCAGCGCCTTCTCGGCCCAGGTGGCCGCGGCCAACGGCCTGGGGTTCGCCTTCGCTGCGCACATCGCCCCCGACCTGGCGGTCGACGTGCTGCGGATGTACCGCGACCGCTACCGGCCGTCGCCCGAGCACGCCGAGCCCCACGCGATCCTCGCCCACGCGGTGGTCGTGGCGCATGACGACGAGACGGCGCAGCGGCTCGCGGCGCCCGCGCGGGTGGCGTT
>DATLOP010000315.1:0-3434 GCA_035536255.1 Solirubrobacteraceae bacterium | reverse complement strand
CCCGAGCGCCGCGGATCGCACGGAGGAGCTCTCCTCCGTGACGACCCGTACGCCCGAGTCCAGCTCGGTCAGCCGGTGCGCGTTCACGCGCGTGGAGCCCGGGGGCCCCGCCTTAGCCGCGGTCGCGGTCCCGGTCGCGTCCGCCGCGCCGGGGCCGGCCGCTGCCGCGGTCGCCGCGCTCGCCGTCGCGGTCGCGCCCGCCACCGCCGCCGCGACCCTCGCGCCGGCCACCGCCGCCGCCACCGCCGTTCTCGGCCGCCGCGGCGAGCAGCTCCTCCTTGCTCTTGCCGGCCACCGACGGGTCGTCGGCCAGGCGCAGCCCGATGCGGCCGCGCTCGCGGTCCACCTCGAACACGCGGACCTTGAGCTCGTCGCCCTTGTTCAGGACGTCCTCGACGGTGTCCACGCGCTCGCCGGGCGAGACGTTGGAGATGTGCAGGAGGCCGTCGGTGCCCTTGCTCAGCTCGATGAAGGCCCCGAACGTCGTGGTCTTGACGACCTTGCCGTCGAACTCGTCACCGACCTCGACCTCCTTGGTCATCGCGCGGATGCGCTCGACCAGCGCGTCGCCCAGCTCGCCGTTGGCCGAGTAGACCAGGACCTGGCCCTCGTCGTTGACGTCGATCTGGGACTCGAACTCCTCCTGCAGGGCGCGGATGGTCTCCCCGCCCTTGCCGATGAGCAGGCCGATCTGCGACGGGTCGATCTCGATCGACCCGATGCGCGGCGCGTACTGCGACAGCTCGCTGCGCGGGGCCTCGATCGTCTCGTTCATCTTGCCCAGGATGAAGTTCCGGGCGTCGTGGGCCTGCTGGAGGGCGTCGCGCAGGATGTCGAACGTGACGCCGGTGATCTTGATGTCCATCTGCAGGGCGGTGATGCCCTGCTCGGTCCCGGCGACCTTGAAGTCCATGTCGCCCAGGTGGTCCTCCACGCCCGCGATGTCGGTGAGGACGATGTAGTCGTCGCCCTCCTTGATCAGGCCCATCGCGACACCCGCCACCGGCCGCTTGAGCGGCACGCCGGCGTCCATCAGGGACAGGGAGGAGCCGCACACGCTCGCCATCGAGGAGGAGCCGTTGGACTCGAGGATGTCCGAGACCACGCGGATCGTGTACGGGAACTCGTCCGTGCTGGGGATCATCGGCACCAGGGCCCGCTCGGCGAGCGCGCCGTGGCCGATGTCGCGGCGCTTGGGGCCGCGCATGAACCCGGCCTCCCCGACGCTGAACGGCGGGAAGTTGTAGTGGTGCCAGTAGAACTTCGCGGTCTGCAGCCCGAGGGTGTCGAGGCGCATCTCCTCGCGCATCGTGCCCAGGGCGACCACGCTCAGCGCCTGCGTCGGGCCGCGCGTGAACAGCCCGGAGCCGTGCGTGCGCGGGGCGATGCCGACCTCGATGGAGATGTCGCGGATCTCGCCGGCCTCGCGGCCGTCGGGGCGCTTCTTGTCCACCGCGATGTGTCGGCGGATCGTGTCCTTCTCGAGCTTGTCGACGACCATCTGGACCGCGCCGCGGCGCGCGGCGTTATCCGCGTCCGTCTTGTCGGGGTCCTCCGCCGCGTACTGCTCGAGGATCTGCTCCTCGACGGCCTTGACGGCGTCCTGGCGCTCCAGCTTGTCGACCACCTGCGTGGCCTCGTCCATCGCCGCGCCGTGGGAGGAGCGGATCTCCTCCTGCAGCGACTCGTCGACCTGCGGGACCTCGACCTCGAGCTTCTCCTTGCCGGCCTTCTCGGCCAGCTCGCGCTGCAGCGCGCACAGCTTCTTGATGTTGTCATGCGCGATGTCCAGCGCGTCGAGGATCTCGGCCTCGGAGATCTCGCTGGCCCCGGCCTCCACCATGAGGATCGCTTCCTCGGTGCCGGCCACGACGAGGTCGAGCTCGGAGTTCTCGAGCAGGTCCTCCTCGTTGGGGTTGACGACGAAGTTGCCGTCGATCTTGCCGATCCGCACGGCCCCGACGGGGGTGGGGAACGGGATGTTCGACACCATCAGCGCGGCGCTGGCGCCGTTCATCGCGAGGATGTCGTAGGGCTGGACGTGGTCGATGCTGAGCGGGATCGAGACGAGCTGCGTCTCGTAGCGCCAGCCCTTGGGGAAGAGCGGCCGCAGCGGCCGGTCGATCATGCGGGCGGTGAGGGTCCCCTTCTCCCCCGCGCGGCCCTCGCGCTTGAAGAACGAGCCGGGGATCTTCCCGGCGGCGTACATCCGCTCCTCGACGTCCACCGTCAGCGGGAGGAAGTCGACGTCGCGGATGTTGCCTGCCGTCGCGGTGCCGAGGACCATCGTGTCCCCCGCCCGGACGACGACCGCTCCGGAGGCCTGCTTGGCCATCCGTCCGGTCTCGAACGAGATCTCCGTTCCACCGATCTCTACGGAGACCGTCGTCACTTCTGCCATGTGTTCCTTTCCTGCCCGCGTCTTCGGATGGTGCGCGGACGCCTACCTAGATCCTTTTGTCGCGTGTCATCGTAGAGGATCGGTACGCGTCCGCCCGGCGTCAGCGCAGCAGGACGTTGCGGCTCACCGGCGTGGTGCGCCGGGTGACGTCCACGATCGTCCCCACGAGCTTCACCCGGAGATTGCGGGCCCGCGCCAGGCGACGCCGAGCCACGGGGGTCAGGCGCACGAAGCCCATCGTCTGCCCGGCGCGCCGCAGCTCGACCGTGCCGCGTCCGACCGTGCGCGCGAGCCCGTAGCGCCGAGCCGTCGCCGCGGTGAGCTGGGCGCTGAGCCGCGCCCGCGCCGGCGCGTTGCCGCGCAGCGTCACGCCGATGCCGCGCCGCAGGGCGGCCCGCAGCGGCTGGGTGACCGCGCGGAACGTGTAGGAGGGCGTGATCGTGTTGGGGATCCCGCCCCCGCCGCCGCCCGACGGGCCGCCGCCACCGGAGCCGCTCGGCGGCGGGCTCGGCGCGACCAGCGCCCCGTCGCTGGCGAAGCTGGCGTCGAAGCCGAGCTTCTTGAGGCCGTGCTTCCCGTCGTTGTCGACGTCGGCGAGGCCCTCGCACTCCAGGGGCGCGCCGGGCGGCGCGTAGGCCTTGAACGAGGCGCTGCCCTTGCCCTGGCCGCTCTTGGTGCCCTTGACCGTGAGGTCGACCTCGGTGGCGATGGCCGTGAAGGAGAGCGTGAAGGGCACGACGATGCCGCTGCTGAGGAACAGGACGGTGCCCGGGCCCTCGCCGGTGGACTCCGACTGGGCGCAGCTCAGGTTCCCCGGGCCGCTCACCTGGACCTTCACGGGCTCGTCCTTGACGGCCACACCGTTCAGGACCCCGGAGCACTTGCTCGTGTCGGGCGCCGTCCCGCCGCGCGGGTCGCCCGAGGCGAAGTCGTAGCGGTTGGCCTTCTGGGTGGCGGTCAGGTGCTCTTCGAACGTCGCCATGCCCGCCACGGTGCACGATGGGTTGGCGAAGGTGATGTCGGCGCTCGCGCC
>DATLOP010000314.1:0-8322 GCA_035536255.1 Solirubrobacteraceae bacterium | reverse complement strand
GCAGGTGCCCGGGCAGGTCCCGCCGGGCGCCGGCCAGGTCCCGCCGGGGGCCGGCCAGGTCCCGCCGCCCCAGGGAGCGCCGGCGCCGTGACCCCCGAAGCCCCGCACATCGACTGGGCCGGCCTGTCCCCGATCATCGCGCTGACCGCGGGCGGCGTCGTCGTGCTCCTGGTCGGGCTGTTCCGCGGGACGACGATGCGCCGCGTCGTGGGTCCCGCGCTGACGCTCGTCGCGCTCGCCGCCGCGCTGGGGCTGTCGGTGTGGCAGTGGGGCGAGGACAAGTCGATCGTGTCCGGCGCGCTGGCCGTGGACGAGCTGTCGATGCTGCTCAACGTCCTGTTCTGCGTGGGCGCGATGGCGGCGGTCGTGCTGGCGCTGCGCGACGCCTCGGCCGAGGAGGCGGGCCACGGCGAGTGGCACGCGCTGCTGATCTCCGCCGTGCTGGGGATGGTCGTGCTGGCCGGGGCGCAGAACCTGGTCACGGTGTTCCTGGGGCTCGAGCTGCTGTCGATCCCGCTCTACGTCATGTGCGCGACCGACCTGCGCCGCTCGTCCTCGCTGGAGTCGGGCCTGAAGTACCTGATCGTGGGGTCGGTCGGCTCGGCGACGCTGCTCTACGGCCTGGCCCTGGTCTACGGGGCGACGGGGGCGACCGACTTCGACGCGATCGCCCGCGCGCTGTCGCGCGACGGCGGCCTGGCCTCGGACCCGCTGACGCTCACCGGCATCGGCCTGATCGTGGCCGGGTTCGGGTTCAAGGTCTCGGCGGCGCCGTTCCACCAGTGGACGCCGGACGTCTACCAGGGCGCCCCCACGCCGGTGACCGCGTTCATGGCCGTGGCGACCAAGGCGGCGGCGTTCGGCGCGTTCGTGCGGCTGTTCGACGTGGCCCTGATCGACGCCGCGCCCGACTGGGCGCCGCTGCTGGCGGTGGTGGCCGTTGTCTCGATCGTGGTCGGGAACGTGGGCGCGCTGGGGCAGTCCTCGCTCAAGCGGCTGATGGCGTGGTCCAGCGTGGCCCAGGCGGGCTACATGCTGGCCGGGATCGTGGTGGCCGACGAGGCGGGCGTGCGCGCGCTGGCCTTCTACCTGGCCGTGTACCTGCTGATGAACCTGGCCGCCTTCGCCGTGATCGTGGCCCGCGAGCGCGAGACGCCGTTCGGCGACGACATCCGCTCCGTCGCCGGGCTGGGCGCGTCGCGGCCCGAGCTGGCGTGGCCGATGACCCTGGCCATGCTGTCGCTGGCCGGGATCCCCGCCACCGCCGGCTTCGTGGGGAAGTTCACGCTGATCGGCGCCTCGGTCCAGAACGACTACACGTGGCTCGGGGTCGCGATCGTGATCGGCTCGATGATCTCGTTGGCCTACTACCTGCGGGTCGTGGCGGCGATGTGGCTCACCGACGCCCCCGAGGTGGCCGCGCGCCCGGCGATGGCCGGCGGGTCGCCGGAGCTGGATCCTCCGGACGAGGGGTCTCCGCCGGCGAACGGCGCCGGTGAGGGGGAGCCCGGGGACGACCCCGCTTCGCCGGACGACCCCGCTTCGCCGGCCTCGCCCCCCTCTCGCCCCCATCCCGAGGTCGCGGCGGTCGCTGTGGTCTTCGGGGCGGCGACGTTGTTCTTCGGCATCGTCCCCTCGCCGCTGCTCGACGTCGCGCGCGACGCCGGGCGGTCGCTGGGGCTGCTGTAGCTCCGCCGGGCATCGCGCTAGCCTGAGCCGCCCTTGGAGTACCCGGTCGAGACCTTCACGGAGGAAGAGCGCGCGGCGCTCGCGCCCCATTTCACGAACCTCGACCGGCCCGTGTTCGCGCTGGTCAACCTCCCGGAGACCGTCAAGGGCGCGCTGTTCGCGCGCTACTCGCGCTACCAGGGGACGCTGCGGCGCCTGTTCCTGGACGAGTTCGCCGGCGACGTCGCCGGTGCGACCGTCGCGGCCTGGGACGGCGCCGAGGGCGAGCGCGCGGCCCAGCTCTACGAGCGGATCTTCCTCGGCTACGGCGACGACTCCGTGGCCCAGCTCGGCGGGGCTCACGTCGCCTGCGAGTGGACGTCGAACGTCCTGACCAAGCTCCTCCAGCGCCCGCGCCTGGGCGCGTACCTGGAGCAGTCCACGCGCTACATCGCCTACGACGCGCCGATGCCCGGCGGCCCGTCTCCGGACTCGCCCGCGACGGGCCCGCGCTACCGCTACTACCGCGACGAGGAGATGGGCCCGGCGTATGAGGCGGCGATGGATGATGTCTTCGCGACCTACTCGTCCGCCCTTCCCCAGGTGATCGCCTGGGCCGCTGACCGGTTCCCGCGCGCCGACGGCGAGCCCGAGGCCGCGCACGCCCGGGCGATCAAGGCCAAGGCGCTGGACCTCCTGCGCGGCCTGCTCCCCGCCGCCTCGCTGTCCCACATGGGGATCTTCGCCACCGGCCAGACCTACGAGCAGCTGGTCCTCCACCTCCTCGCCCACCCGCTGCCCGAGGCGCGCGCGTACGGCCGGATGATCCTCGGCGAGGTCCAGGCGGTCATGCCGAGCTTCGTGGCCCGCGTCGAGCGCCCGGACCGCGGCGGGGACTGGATCGACTACCTCTCCCACCGCGAGGACGCCGCCCGCGACTGGGCGGCCCGCCTCGGCCTGGACCGCCCCGGCGCGTCGGACGGCGCGCCCTCGGTGCGCCTGCTCGAGGTCGACGGCGACATGGAGCGCCTGCTGGCCGCGCTGCTCTTCGAGGCCTCGGCGGTGTCCGAGGAGCAGGCGCGCATCGCCGTGGCCTCGCTCTCGGCCGACCAGCAGGGCGCGCTGCTGGCCGACCTGGTCGGCGACCGGCGCAACCGCCGCTACCGCCCGGGACGCGGCCTCGAGACGCTGCGCTACCGCTTCGAGATCGTCTCGGACTACGGCGCGTTCCGCGACCTCCAGCGCCACCGCATGCTCACGTGCCAGTGGCAGACGCTCTCCCCCGACCTCGGCGCCGGCGTCCCCGAGGAGGTCGACGCGGCGGGCGTCGGCGACGCCTACCGCCGCGCCCTGGAGCGCTCGCGCGACGAGCACACCCGCCTGACCGAGGCGGGCCTGCACCGCGCGGCGCCCTACGCGCTGTGCCTCGGCTACCGCATCCGCTACGTGCTCGAGCTCAACGCCCGCGAGGCCATGCAGCTGATCGAGCTGCGCTCCGGCCGCGAGGGCCACCCCACCTACCGCGCGGTGGCCCACGAGATGCAGGCCCAGATCGCCGCCGTCCACCCGGCCGTCGCGGCCGCCATGACCCACGTCGACCGCGAGCTCGAGCCGCGGCTCGAGCGCATCCTGTCCGAGATGCGCACGCAGTCGCGGCATGAGGCGCGGCTGTAGCCGCTGAGATCCGCGCGCGCGTTTTGCGGCGCCCCGGCCGCGCCCGGAACGGCGGCCGGTCAGGGGGCCGGGATCGGCCGGGCAGGAGAAGTTGCGTGCAGTTAACCCCCTATACGGTGGTTAACCGCACGCGAATCGGAGATCCGTCCAACGGTGGCTGAGATGTGACCGTGGACCGTTACGCTCGAACCGTGCGGCGACTCCTGACCACCCTCGGTGCGGTCGTAAGCGTGGGCGCGCTCATGGCGACGGCGGGAGAACAACTCCCGGCCGCGCCCGCGGCCGCGGCCCCGCCCCGGCTGGGCGGGTGCCCGGTCTTTCCCGCCGACAACCCCTGGAATCGCGACATCTCGCGCGCGCGGGTGCATCCGAACTCCGCGGCGTACGTGGCGAGCATCAACCGCGACGCCACTCACCTGCACGCGGACTTCGGCGGCAACGGGCAGTACGGGATCCCGTTCCGGATCGTGCCCCGGACCCAGCGGCGCGTCCCGATCCGGATCACCGACTACCCCGACGAGTCAGACCGCGGGCCGTACCCGGTGCCGCTGAACGCGCCGGTCGAGCGTGGCTCGGACCGCCACGTCCTGACGCTGCAGAGCGGCACCTGCCGCCTGTACGAGCTGTTCGGCGCCCGGCGCTCGGGCGCCGGGTGGGCCGCGGCGCAGGGGTCGATCTTCAACCTGCGCTCCAACGCGCTGCGGCCGGCCGGGTGGACGAGCGCCGACGCCGCCGGGCTGCCGATCCTCCCCGGCCTGGCCCGCTACGGAGAGGTCCGCGCCGGCGCGATCCACCACGCCCTGCGCTTCACCGTCGCGGAGAGCCAGCGGGCGTACATCCACCCCGCCCGCCACTTCGCGTCCAGCGACCGCAGCGCCGACCTCCCCCCGATGGGGCTGCGGATGCGGCTCAAGGCGTCCTACTCGCTGGCCCGCTTCCGCGGCCAGTCCCGCGTCATCCTCACGGCGCTCAAGCGCTACGGGATGATCGTGGCCGACAACGGCTCCAGCTGGTACATCACCGGCGCCTCGGACCGCCGCTGGAACGACGAGGACCTCAACCAGCTCAAGACGGTCCCGGGCAGCGCCTTCGAGGCCGTCTACACCGGCGCGCTGCGGCGCTAGCTCTCGCCCCCGCCGGCGAACTTCGCCTCAAGGTCCTTGACCACGCCGGGGTCGCGCAGCGTGGTGGCGTCGCCCAGCTCGCGCCCCTCGGCGATGTCGCGCAGCAGCCGGCGCATGATCTTCCCGGAGCGGGTCTTCGGCAGGTCGGCGGACCAGACGATCCGCTTGGGCCGCGCGAGCTTGCCGATCCGCCGGGCCACGTGCTCGCGCATCTCGGCCTCGAGCTCCGGCGATCCCTCGAGGTCGCCCTCCAGCGTGACGAAGGCGCAGATCGACTGGCCGGTGTCCTCGTCGGCCTGGCCGATCACCGCGGCCTCGGCCACCTTGGGGTGCGAGACGATCGCGCTCTCCACCTCGGCCGTGGACAGCCGGTGGCCGGACACGTTGATGACGTCGTCCACGCGCCCCACGACCCAGAAGTAGCCGTCCGAGTCCCGCCGCGCCGCATCGCCCACGAAGTACACGTCGCGCCCGAACTTGGAGAAGTACGTCTCCACGAAGCGCTCGTCCTCGCGGTACAGCGTGCGCAGCATCGACGGCCAGGGTCGGCGCAAGACCAGCAGCCCCTGTCCCTCCTCCACCTCGTTGCCGTCGTTGTCCACCACACCCGCCGCGACCCCCGGCAAGGGCACCGTGGCCGAGCCCGGCTTGGCCTCGGTGATCCCCGGCAGCGGCGAGATCAGGATCGACCCCGTCTCCGTCTGCCACCACGTGTCGACCACCGGGCAGCGCCCGCCGCCCACGACCTTCCAGTACCACAGCCACGCCTTGGGGTTGATCGGCTCGCCCACCGAGCCCAGCAGCCGCAGCGAGGAGAGGTCGTGCTTCGACACGTACTCGGCGCCCCACTTCATGCACGCCCGGATCGCCGTGGGCGCGGTGTAGAACAGCGTCACGCCGTAGCGCTCGCACAACTCCCACCAGACGTCCTTGTCGGGGTAGTCCGGCGCGCCCTCGTACATGACGGACGTCGCCCCATTCAGCAGCGGCCCGTAGACGATGTAGGTGTGGCCGGTGACCCAGCCCACGTCGGCCGAGCACCACCACACGTCCTCGTCCGGGCGCAGGTCGAAGACGTAGCGGTGGGTGTACGCGGCGCCGGTCAGGAAGCCGCCGGTGGTGTGCAGGATCCCCTTGGGCTTGGCCGTCGAGCCCGACGTGTAGAGGATGAACAGCGGGTGCTCGGCGTCCAGCGGCTCGGCCGGGCACTCGTCGTCCGCGGCGTCCAGCGCCTCGTGCCACCACACGTCCCGGCCCTCGCGCATCTCGCACTCGGTCTCGGTGTGGCGCACGACGACGATCGTCTCGATCGTCTCCAGGTCCCCCATCACCTCGTCCACGGCCGACTTGATCGGCGCCGTCTTGCCCTTGCGCCGCGCGCCGTCCACCGTGATGAGCGCGCGCGCGTCGGAGAACTCCATCCGCTCGCGCACCGACTCGGGCGAGAACCCGCCGAACACGACGTTGTGCGGCGCGCCGATCCGCGCGCAGGCCAGCATGGCCACGACGACCTCGGGGATCATCGGCAGGAAGATCCCGACCACGTCGCCGGCGCCGATCCCCCGGTCGCGCAGCGCGTTGGCCAGCCTCTGCACGTCGGCCAGCAGCTCGGCGTAGGTGACGTCGCGCTCCTCGCCCTCCTCCCCGCGCCAGTGGAACGCGACTCGCTCGCCGCGGCCCGCCTGCACGTGGCGGTCCAGGCAGTTGTGCGACGCGTTCAGCCGCCCGCCCGTGAACCACTTGTAGAACGGGGGATCGGAGTCCTCCAGGACCGTGTCCCACGGCCGGGCCCAGTCCAGCAGCTCCTCGGCTTGGTGCGCCCACCAGCCCTGCCAGTCCGCGTCGGCCTCCTCGTAGACCTTCGGGTCGCTCCACAGCGCGCCCTCGCGGAACTCCTCGGGCGGCGGGAACCGCTCCTGGTCGAGCAGCTCCTCCAGTTCACGCTCGAGCTCGCTTCCCACGGGCGGGAACCTATCGCCGCTTCTTGCGCTTGCGCTTGCGCGAGGCGGGAGCCGAGCGGGCGGGCGACGGGCCGGCGGGCGCGGGCTCGGGCGTGGCCGCGGGCTCGCCCTCGCGCTCGCGCTGGGCCTGCTCGATCATCTCCTGGCGGGTGGGCCAGGGGATCTCGCGAACCTCCTCCCAGGCGCGGGGCACGCCGCTCGGCCAGCGGCCGAGCAGCACCGCGGCCAGCGCCAGGAGCCAGAACGACTGCACGACGGGAGGCCCGGGCGCCAGCGGGAGCACGAACAGCACCCCGACGATGATCCCCAGGAAGCCCATGAAGCGGGTGAGCAGCCCGGCGCGCATGGCGTTGAGCGAGATGAGCACGAAGGCGAAGGCCAGCGAGAGCTGGGCGGCCAGGCCGCCGGCGCCCAGCGCCTGCAGTCCGGGCAGGTCGAAGATCGCCTTGGCGCCCTCGTAGGTCTTGTCGGTGCCGGCGAAGTCCCCGGCGCGGTCGGCCAGGACCACCTGCGATCCGATCTGGACCACGGCCAACATGGCGCAGCCGGTGAGCAGCAGGGCCACCGCGGCGCGCGGGACCTGGGGGCGCCGGAAGCGCGTGGCGCGGTAGAGGTAGTACATCGGGAAGGCCAGCGCGAGCGCGCCGAGCGAGAGCAGGACCGCGTAGGCCAGCAGCTCGCCCGAGTGCTCGTGGAAGTACAGGAGGCGGCTGGCCGAGTCCTTCGGCTGATCGGCCAGCGTCTGGGCGCCGACGATCGCCCCGCACATGGGCAGGATCGCCGCGGCCGCGGCCGTGGCGGCGGCGAGCGGGGCCCGCCGGCGCTCCCACTCCCGCTGCGCTTCGCGCTCGCGCTTGGTGGGCAGGGGCGCGGCCTCGCTCGCCGCGTTCATCCGGCGGGCTCTCGCGGCGGGCCCGCCTGAGCGGCGTCCGGCCGGTCAGGCGGCGGCTGCGCCGAAGCGGCTTCGTGGCGGCGGTGCGGGGGCCGGACGGGCGGGTCCCAGGCGTCGTCGGGCTCCAGGAAGCGGGCCAGGCGGTCGCCGGCGGCCAGGACGAGGTCGAGGGCCGGCGCGGCCAGCCCGATCGCCGTCTCGAACCGATCGCGCCACGCCTGCTGCGAGGGGGTCAGCGTCGCCATGGGGACGCCGGACTCTAGCCGTCGTCCGCCGTGGGAGGGCCCGGCGATATGCTCGCCGCGTGCTCATCCGCGACGTGATGACCGAGTCGGTGGTCACGGCGCCGGCCTCGGCGCCGGTCCGCGAGGTGGCCGAGCTGATGCGCGAGCGCAACGTGGGATCGGTCGTGCTGGTGGACGACGAGGGGAGGGCCGCGGCGATCGTCACCGACCGCGACCTCGCGGTGAGCGTGCTGGCCGACGAGCGCGACCCCTCCGACCGGGCCTCCGACCACGCCAGCGCGCCGGTGGTGACCGGCTCGGTGGACATGGCGGTCGAAGCCGCGGCCGAGCTGATGGTCACCCACCGGATCCGGCGGCTGCCCGTGCTCGACGGATCGCGCCTGAGCGGGATCGTCACCCTCGACGACCTCGTCGTGCGCACGGGCGACGTGGCGCTGACCCACCGGATCACCACGGACATCACCCGCGCCGCCCTGCCGGAGTTCTACTTCCACCAGCGCGGCGGGTGAGCGAGGACCGCGGCGCGGGGCGCCCGTCCCCCGAGCGGGCCTGCCCGGCCTGCCGCGACCCGCTCGGCGCCTGGCGATCCGGGCTGGAGCGGTGCGAGCAGTGCGGGACGGCGGTGACTCTCGGGGCCAGACCGCGCGCGACGCGCGTCGCCGGGACGGTGGCCGCCGACGAGGCGAACGTCCCAAAATTGTCGCCAGAGCCGTCAGTGCGGGACGTTCGGCGGTGCGGGGCGGCGGGCGCGGAGGGTG
>DATLOP010000313.1:0-6589 GCA_035536255.1 Solirubrobacteraceae bacterium | reverse complement strand
AGATGCGGGCCAGCACCGAGTCGATCGCGCCCAGCACGGGTTCCCGGGCCTGGTGCTCCTCCTCGTAGCCGCGAAGGGCGTGGAGGTCCTGCGGGTCGAGCGAGCCGAGCAGCGAAATGACCTCCTCGGACCCGAGGTCGTCGTAGTGGTCGACCG
This sequence comes from Solirubrobacteraceae bacterium, assembly GCA_035536255.1. Classification (GTDB taxonomy): domain Bacteria; phylum Actinomycetota; class Thermoleophilia; order Solirubrobacterales; family Solirubrobacteraceae; genus AC-38. The sequence goes on along the minus strand of DATLOP010000313.1, from coordinate 6,433 downwards.
GGGCGCCCACCCGCCGCGGCCTGGGCGCCCGCGCGGGCTTGTCGGGCTGGGGAGCCGGGGCCGCTGCGTCCTGGCCGGCCTTCGCGGGCTCTTCGTCGCCGATCAGCAGGCGCCGAAGCTCGGCGAGCTGCGCGCGGGTGAGCCCCGAGTCCTCGGGCGCCCGCGACGAGCGCACATGCGGGCTCCAGCGCAGGAACTCCTCGACCTCGCGCTCGTAGCGGTAGGGCTCGCGGGCGCTGCGCTTGAGCGGGCGCACCCGCAGGTGCTCGGCGAAGGCCTGGACGGCCTCGCGGGTCGTGTGGCGGTAGCGGAAGCCGGTCCCCTTGAGCTTGCGGTTGTCCAGCCCGCGGCCGTAGCGCAGCTGGTTGAGCATCTCCACCGGGATGCGCAGCCCGAGCCGGTTCAGCGGGCCGGCCGCCACCCCCGTCCCCCACGGCGGCAGCACCGGCGCCAGGCGCTTGCCCAGCAGGCCCACGACCTCGGAGAAGGCGAGCACGCCGTCGGCGGCGCCGTTGAAGATCCCGTGCAGGTCCTCGCGCACCGCGTGGTGCAGGATGCCGACCACGTCGTCCTCGTGGACGAACTGGTAGCGCGGGTCGAACCCCAGGATGCACGGCACCGCGGGCAGCGAGAACAGCCGCGTGTGCGAGGTGGTGATCGTCGGGCCGATCGTGTTGGCGAAGCGCAGGACGGTCACCGTCTTGTCGCGGTTGCGCTCGGCGAAGTCGCGCAGGCTCGCCTCGGCCTCGACGATGTCGCGCTCGATCGGCGTGTGCGGCGGGTGGGGCCGGCTCATCGACTCGGTGAAGAAGGCCGGGTCGTCGCGCTCGCAGCCGTACCAGTGGGCCGCGGACTTGAAGATCAGCTTGCGCACCGGCGACTCGCGCCCATCGCACGCCGTGACGATGTTCATCGTCCCGATCACGTTGTTCTCGTGCGCGGCCCGGGACGAGGTCCAGATCGAGTCGACGACCAGGCGCGTGTCGATGACGGTGTCGATCTCGGCCGCGTCGATGATGCGGCGGATCAGGGCGTGCTGGGTCCCCACGCGCACGAACTCCGTGCGCTCGAGCTCCACGCGCGGGTCGCGCGAGTCCACGCCCACGATCACGTCGATCGCGGGGTCCTTCTCCAGCCGCTGGGCCAGGCGCCCGCCCCAGTACGTGGCCAGGCCGGTGACCAGGACCCGCTTGGAGTCCACGCGCGGGACGTTCATCCCAGCCACACGCTCTGGCGCTTGCCCAGCATGTCGAACAGGTTGTCCTGGATCGTCGCCCGCACCTCGGCGGCCACGTCCTGCACCAGGCCGCGGTTGCGCCACGGGCGCTCGCCGAGGCCCTCGGTGGGGACCGGGGGCAGGAAGCGGATCCGGAACTTCGCCGGGAGGTAGGCCATCGCCCCCAGCAGCCCCAGGTGCGGGAACGTCGGGGTGACCGGGAAGTAGATGAGCCCGGTCAGGCGCTTGAGCAGGCCCAGCTGGGCGAACGCGGGCATGGCCTCCTCGGCGCCGACGACCGCGATCGGGACGATCGGCGCGCGGGCGCGCATCGCCGCCTCCACGAAGCCGCCGCGGCCGAAGCGCCGGACGCGGTAGCGGGCGTTGTAGAGCTTCGTCGTGCCCTTGGCGCCCTCGGGGAAGACCAGGACGAGCTGGCGCTCGTCGTGCAGCAGGCGGTGGACGTTCGCCGGGTGGGCGGGCACGCCGCCCACCTTGGGCACGAGCATGGCGAGCCCCGGGTAGCCCTTAAAGAAGTGCTCGACGGTCAGGTGGACGGGGCGCCGGCGCGGGTGCTCCTCGCGGATGGCCTTCTGGATCATCGGCGCGTCGGGCGGCAGGGCGCCGGCGTGGTTGGAGACCAGCAGCGCGCCGCCCTCGCCGGGCACGTTCTCCATCCCCTCCACCTCGACGCGGAACCAGTAGCGGTAGAAGAACTCAACCAGCGTCCCGTCGATCAGGTTCTCGATGCGCTCCGACCGGCCCCAGTCGGTGACCTGGCGGTCGGGCTCCAGGCCGCCGAGCAGGTCGCGCGGATCGTCCGCGGGGCGGCGGGCGGGCAGGCCGGCCGGGGCCGCGCCCACGACGTCCTGGAGGTCAGCCCCCGCCGAGGTTGTCGTCGGCTCGCGCATCGAGGCGCCATTCTCCCAGGAGGGGGCGCAGGGCGTCTCCCAGCGCCGGCCAGCCGGCGGCGGAGGCGATTCCCTCCCGCGCGCACAGCTCGGCGTTCCAGGGATGCAGCAGCGTCGCGGCCGCCATCCCGGCCTCGCGGGCGGCGAGCAGGTTGACCGGCGAGTCGTCGACCAGCAGCCCGATGCCGGCGCCGGCCGCCCAGTCCACCTTCCCGTAGTCGCAGCGCAGCTCGTCGAAGGGCAGGCCGATGCGCCCGAGCCAGTCCGCGGTGCGGTCGTGGGCCTGGGGCGCGCGGTGACTGGCCACGTGGATCGTGTGGCCGCCGCGCTCGCGCCAGCCGCGGATCACGTCGGTGGCGCCGGGGTAGGGCTCGGCGGACGAGACCAGCTCGGGGCCGTGGGTCTCCGCGATGCACTCGGCCAGCTGGGCGGGCGTCAGGCGCTCGATGCCCCACGTGTGCTGGTCGGCGTAGGGCAGCTCGACGCCGAAGCGCCGGCGGGCCACCACCTCGAGCTGGCCCCAGTAGTGGTGCAGGGTGGAGTCGATGTCGATCGCGATCCGCACGGCGGCGTCGTAGGCTACGAGCATGGACTGGCAGGAGCATCTGCGCTGGGTCGAGGTCGACGGGAGCCCGGTCAACGTGCTCGACGCGGGCGAGGGCCCACCGCTGCTCTTCGTCCACGGGCACTCGGGGCGGTGGGCGAACTGGATGCTCAACATCCCCCACTTCGCCCGCACCCGGCGCGTGATCGCGCCCGACCTGCCGGGGTTCGGCCACTCGCCGATGCCCGACTGGCGGATCTCGATCGAGAACTACGGGCGCTTCCTGGTGTCGCTGCTCGACGCGCTGGAGGTGTCCGACCCGGTGCCGGTGGTGGGCAACTCGATGGGCGGGTTCGTCTCGGCCGAGCTGGCGATCAAGGATCCCGGCCGCGTGCAGGGCCTCGTGCTCGTCACGGCGGCCGGCCTGTCGACGAAGTACCTGCGGTTCTCGGAGGAGATGATGCGCGCCGGCTGGTTCCGGGCCTTTGCGCGCGCGGTGAACTCCTACGCGCAGATCCCCGACGCGCGGGTGGAGACGATGGTGCGCCGGCCACGGCTGCGGCACCTGGTCCTCTCCCAGGTCGTGGCCCACCCCCGCCGCCTGAGCCCCACGATGGCGGCCGAGATGATCCGGGGATCGGGCCGGCCGGCCGCCCCGTTCGCCACCGACGCGCTCGTGGACTACGACATCCGCGACGACCTGCCCAACGTGTCCTGCCCGGCGCTGATCGTGTGGGGCGAGAAGGATCGCGTCGTCGGCGTCGAGGCGGCCGAGGAGTACCGGCGCGAGATCCCCCACGCCAAGTTCGTGATGCTGGAGGACACCGGCCACGTCCCGATGATCGAGCGCCCGGAGGAGTTCAACGAGCTGCTGGACGAGTTCCTCGCCGGGCTGGAGTCGGGCGAGGGCGCGGAGCGGGTGTCCGCCGTCAGCCGGTGATCGCGCCGGCGCTGGCGCTGGACACGAGCTTGGCGTACTTGGCCATCGCGCCGGTCTCGTAGGCCGGCGGCGGGGACTCATAGTCCGCAACGCGGCGGGCGATCTCGTCGTCGGGCAGGTTGACGTCCAGCCGCCGGGAGTCCACGTCGATCGTGATCTCGTCGCCGTCGCGCACGGCGGCGATCGGACCGCCGCGCGCCGCCTCGGGCGCGACGTGCCCGGCCATGAAGCCGTGGGTGGCGCCGGAGAAGCGTCCGTCGGTCAGCAGCGCCACCTCCTCCCCCAGCCCCTCGCCGGCCAGGGCCGCGGTGACCGCGAGCATCTCGCGCATCCCCGGTCCGCCGGCCGGGCCCTCGTTGCGGATCACCACGACGTCGCCGGGGTGGATGTCCTTGGCCATGACCGCAGCCATCGCCTCCTCCTCGGACTCGAAGACGCGCGCCGGGCCGGTGTGGTGGGTGCGCTCGTGGCCGGCCAGCTTGACCACGCAGCCCTCGGGCGCCAGGTTGCCGCGCAGGATGGCCAGTCCGCCCGTGGGCTTGACGGGATCGTCGAGCGGGCGGACCACCTCCTGGCCCTCGGTCTCGGTGGCCTGCGCGGCGTGCTCGCCGATCGTGCGCCCGGTCACGGTGGGGGCGTCCTCGTGCAGCAGGCCGGCCTCGCTCAGGCGCTGGGCCAGCAGCGTGATCCCGCCCGCCTGGTGCAGGTCGGCGGCGACGAAGCGCCCCCCGGGCTTGAGGTCGCACAGCAGCGGGGTGCGCGAGGCGATGCGGTCGAAGTCGTCGATGTCCAGGGGGACGCGGGCCTCCTTGGCCACGGCGAGCAGGTGCAGGACGGCGTTGGTCGACCCGCCGCTGGCCGCGACGCCGGCGATCGCGTTCTCCAGCGAGTCCCTCGTGATGAGGTCGGACGGCCGCTGGCCGCGGGCCAGGACGTCCATCACCAGCTTGCCCGCCTCGACGGCGACGTTGGCCTTGGTGGCGTCCTCGGCGGGGACCATGGCGGCGCCGACGGGGCTGATGCCCATCATCTCGAAGGCCATCGCCATCGTGTTGGCGGTGAACTGGCCGCCGCAGGCCCCGACGCCGGGTGAGGCGGCGCGCTCCAGCGCGTGCAGCTCGTCCTCGTCGATCTTGCCCGCGGCGTGCGCGCCCACGGCCTCGAAGACGTCCTGGATCGTGACGTCGTGGCCGTTGAAGCGGCCGGGGAGGATCGAGCCGCCGTAGAGCATCAGGCTCGGGACGTCGAGCCGGGCCAGCGCCATGACGGTGCCGGGGATCGTCTTGTCGCAGCCGCTGAGCGCGACGACGGCGTCGAACAGGTAGCCGCGCGACGCCACCTCGATGGAGTCGGCGATGACCTCGCGGGAGACCAGGCTGGTCTTCATCCCGCTCGTGCCCATCGTGATGCCGTCGGAGATGGCGATCGTGTTGAACTCCATCGGCGTGCCGCCGGCGGCGCGGACGCCCTCCTTGACCTTGGCGGCCAGCGCGCGCAGGTGGAAGTTGCACGGCATGGCCTCGATCCACGTCGAGGCGACGCCGACGATCGGCTTGCTCAGCGCCTCGTCGTCGAAGCCGATGCCGTACAGGTAGGACCGCGCGGCCGCGCGGTCCGGGCCGTCAGTCAGCGCCCGGGAGTTGTGCTTGAGATCGAAGGTCGTCCGGTCCATCGGGCGTCGAAGCGTAGCGGCGCCGTGCGTGGTGCCTCTCCCACTCGCCGAGGCGCCACAGGTCGCGGCGGACGGCGCGGGGATCGACCTGGCGGCCGGGCATGTGGAGGTTGGCCGTCTTCAGCAGGCGCTCCTCGTCGCCGGTCAGCGCCATCCACTTGGCCAGGACGTCGTCGGACTCGGGCAGCCGGGCGCTGCCGTACGGGCGCTCGGTGTCGGGGAACTCGACGCAGTACTCGTTGAGCAGCTCGCGGGTCTGGGGCAGGTAGCCGACGATCGGCTTGTGGGGGTAGACGAGGTAGGCGTAGGGCGGGCGCCCGCCCCCGTCGTGGCGCCCCCAGACCCGGATGAACCCAAGGTCGCGGTACATCGCCCACTCCTCCTCGTTCACGCAGGAGCGCAGGAGCTCGCGGGCGCGCTGCTCGGCTCTGAGCTCGCGGCCGGGGTCGTAGCCGGCGACGCGCGGCGCCCTGGCGCGGCGGGCGCGGTGGTTGAGGTAGGCCTCGCGCAGCCGGGGCGCCACCAGGTCGGCGAGCAGGGCGACGATGACGACCGCCGTGGCGATGGTGGCGAGAAGCATCAGCCCGCTCCCACGGCCCCGCCCGCGGCGCGCGGGAAGAAGATCACGCGGTCGGCGTCGGGCGGGATCTGGTCGAAGCGCCGGACGATCTCCGCCTCGCGCCGCCCGCCGGCCGCGCTCGTCGGGACGGCGGCCCACATCCCCGCGTCGAGCTGGGCGCGGAAGGCCTCGATCAGCTCGCGCTCCTCCTCCGCCACCTGCGGGTCGCCCTCGGCGATGAGCACCTCGCCGTGCCCCGGCTTCATACGGAGGAACTTCATAGGCCCGCGATTATGGCAAAGCGTGGGTGCGGTTCTCGACGGTCCGCGCCGAACCGGGCGCCGATGTCGCGGGCAGGCCGGGCGTGGTGGCCCCCGGAGGCTCGCCGCCGGCGGGCACGGATCGGTGCCGCAGGCCGAGCACGTCGACCGGCCCCGCCCCCCGGCCGAGCTCGCGCAGGCCGTCGCGGACGGCGCCCGCCGCGGCCTCCTTCGCCGCCAGGGCGGCGGTGACCGGGTCGTCGCCCAGGGCGAGGCGTGCGGCGAGCGTGCTCGAGTGCGTGCAGCCCGAGCCGTGGGCCGCGCCGTCGGG
>DATLOP010000312.1:0-10396 GCA_035536255.1 Solirubrobacteraceae bacterium | reverse complement strand
CCGCCGCCCGTGTAGCCCTCGAAGAGCATCTCGTTGGCCACGAAGATCCGGCCGGTCTCGCCCTGCGGAACCTCCCGGCCCGCCTCGTCGTACAGGCGGATCACGGTCCCGCGCGGGGGGCGCCCCACGGTCCCGGGCGCGGCGCGCATGTCCTGCGGCGTCGCGATGGCCGCCCACGCCACCTCGGTGGAGCCGTAGAGGTTGTAGGCGACGTCGCCGAACGTGTCCAGCACGCGCTTGGACAGGGCCTCGGAGAACTGCGAGCCGCTGACCGCGATCACCCGCAGCGAGGACAGGTCGTAGCGGTCGATCACCTCCGGGCCGAGATCGACCATCCGCTGGAGCATCACGGGCACCACGGCCAGCGCGCTGGCCCGGTGCTGGGCGGTCAGCGCCAGGGTGGCCTCGGGGTCGAACTTGCGCTTGAGGACCAGCGTGGAGGACAGGCCCAGGCCCAGCGTGAAGTGCGCGAAGCCCCAGGAGTGGAACATCGGCGCGGCGATCATCGTCGTCTCGCGCGCGTGCAGCGGGATCTTCGACAGCAGCGCCGCCGCCGGGTCCAGGCTCTCGGGCTGCGAGCGGTTGGCGCCCTTGGGCGTCCCGGTCGTGCCCGAGGTCAGGATGACCACGCGCCCCGGGTTCTCCGGCGGCACCACGTCGACGGGGTCGCCATCCTCGATCAGCTCCTCCAGCGTCGGGTCGTCCAGCTTGGAGCCCGCCTCGTGCCAGCCGATGAAGCGCTTGCGGCGCTTGGCCGCTTCGCCGATCAGCTCGGTGAACTCCTCGTCGAAGACGAGCGCCTTGGGCTTCTCGCGCTCCACCACGTCGGCGATCTGGGGCGCGGCGAAGGCGGTGTTGAGGTACAGGGCGTGCGCCCCGAGCTTGGACAGCGCCACGGTGGCGTCGACGAAGCCGCGGTGGTTGCGGCACATGATGGCCACGCTGTCGCCCTCGACGATCCCGTGGTCGGCCAGCCCGTGAGCCAGCGCGTTGGTGCGCCGCTGGACGTCGGCGAAGGTCAGCAGGCCCAGCTCGTCGACGATCGCCGCCTCGTCGGGGTAGCGGATGGCCGAGCTGGCATAGCCCGCCGCCGGCGTGGGCCCGAAGCGCCGCAGGGCCAGCCCGATGCGCACCAGCTTGTCCGGGCGCGTCGGCGTGATGATCCCCGCTCCGGCCAGGGTTCGGACCGTGTGAACCTTCTGCCCGATCGACGTCATTGCCCCGGTATCCAATCATCCCGTCGATCCGTCGGGGCCGGGGCCTAGCCTGAGCGGTCCAATGGAAGCCGCCACGCCCCTGCGCATGCCCCACGTCCGCACGGTCGGCAACGCCGTCGCGGTCGACGGAGTTCTGGTCGAGGACGAGAACGTCGTGCGCCTGGTCCGCGAGCGCGAGGAGGCGGGCGGCGACCCGCTGGCGCCGCTGCTCGACGCGATGGAGATCGGCGCCCGCATTCTCGACCGCGAGCAGACCGGCGCCAACGTCGAGGCGGTCAAGGGCGAGATGGAGAAGGCGGCGCGCGACCTCAACGAGGAGTTCGCCAAGCAGGCCGAGGCGGCGGCCGAGACGCTCGGCGCGCATTTGGAGGCGGTCTTCTCCCCCGACGCCGGCTACCTCTCCAGGGCGCTGGAGCGCCACTTCTCCGACGGCAGCGCCGACGCGGTGCAGCACCGGGTCAAGGCGCTGGTGGCCGACCTCATGACCAAGCAGCGCGAGGACATCCAGCGGCAGTTCTCCGCCGACGACGGGAACAACCCGCTGGGCGACTTCAAGCGGATGACGCTGGCCGCCATGAGCCAGAACACCGAGCGGCTGGACACGACGCTGCGGGCCCTGCTGGAGAAGCAGAACGCCCTGGAGCGCGAGGTCCAGCGCCTGCACGCCGAGCGCGAGCTGGAGGCCGGCGTGGCGGCCGAGCGCGAGCGCGGCACGGCCAAGGGCCGCGACTACGAGGAGCTGGTCTACGAGGCCGTCGACGCGATCGCCTCGGCCCAGGGCGACGTCGCCGAGCCCGTGGGCGACCGGCGCGAGGCCACGGGCAAGACCGGCGACGTGGTCGTGGGCATCGACGCCTGCGCGGGCGCGCCGCGCGGGCGCATCGTCTTCGAGGCCAAGACCGGCAAGCTGACGCGGCCCAAGGCGCTGGCCGAGCTCGACGAGGCGCGGGCCGAGCGCAACGCCGACTTCGCCGTGCTCGTCGTCCCGGGCGAGGAGAAGGTCCCGGCCCGGATGGCCCCGCTGCGCGAGGTCAACGGCGACAAGCTGATCGTCACCTACGACCCCGAGGACGGGTCGCGCCTCTCGCTGGAGGTGGGCTACGCGCTGGCCCGGGCGCGGGTGCTGATGGCGCGCGGCGGCGACGACGGCCTGGACTCCGGCGCCCTGCGCGACGCGATCGAGCGCGCCCTGACGGCGATGGAGGACGTGCGCCGGGTCAAGCTCAACCTGACCGGCGCCACGAAGAACATCGACGACGCCCGCGACGTGCTCGACGCGATGACGGCGCGGGTGCGCGAGCTGCTCGAGGACATGAACGCCGCCCTGGCCGCGGCGGCCGACGACGACGCCTGACCGTCCGGGCGGGGATGATCCCCGCGTGCCGTCCTACGAGCGCCGCCACGAGACCCGCATCGCCGCGCCGGCGCAGCTGTGCTTCGACCTGCTGACCGACTACGAGACCGTCGCCGAGTGGCAGGGGCCGGTGAAGCGCTGCACGGTGCTCGAGCGAGACGAGCGCGGGCGCGGGTCGGTGGTCGAGTACGAGGTCGACGCGAAGGTCCGCTCGATCTCCTACCGGCTGCGCCAGTGCTACGACGAGCCGCGGCGCATCGACAGCGAGTACCTGAGCGGCGACGTCCGCGACCTCGACGGCCACTGGACCTTCGAGCCCGACGGCGAGGACGCCACCCTGGTCACGTTCTCCCTGCGCCTGGACCCCGGCCGCTTCGTCCCCGGCCCGGTGCGCAACATGCTCGCCGAGCACGTGATGGGGCGGGCGGTCGAGGACCTGCGCCGCCGCGCGGAGTCCGTGCACGGAGACGGCCGCTGAGCGGAGCTAGGAGACCTCGGCCGGCTCGTCCTTGCCGGCCAGGCGGTCGCGGCCGCGCTGGACCGCTCCGATGAACTTCGTCAGGTTGATCTCGAGCGTGTTGAGGATCTCGTCGGCGTAGTCCTCGGCGCCGAGGCGGATCTCGCGCTCGCGGGCTCGCGCGTCCTCGATGATGTCCTCGGCCGCGCGCTCGGCCTGCTTGGTGATCTCCTCCTGGGAGATCAGCTTCTCCTGGCGGTCGCGCGCCTCCTTGATGATGAGCTCGGCCTCGCGCTTGGCCTCGGCCAGCATCTCCTGGCGCTCCTTGACGATCCAGCGCGCCTGCTTGATCTCCTCGGGGATCGTCGCCCGCATCTGGTCCAGGAGGTCGTAGATCTCCTCCTTGTCCACGCGCACCTGGTCGGTCAGGGGGACCGGCTTGGCGTTGTGGACGAGGTCGTCCAGCTTGTCGATCAGTACGAGGACGTCCATGGGGCTCCGTTCAGGTTCGTCAGCGCTGGAGTTCTTCCTTCAAGCGCTCGGCCACGCCTGCGGGGACCATGTCGTCGACGTCCCCGCCGAAGGTGGCGAGCTCCTTGACTCCGCTGGAGCGCAGGAAACTGTACTGCGGGCTGGCCATCAGGTAGACGGACTCTATCTCCGGCGCCTGCCTGCGGTTGAGCTGGTTCATCTCGAACTCGTACTCGAAGTCGGAGATCGCGCGCAGGCCCTTGACGATCGACTTGGCGCCCTGCTCGCGCGCGAAGTCGACCACGAGGTTGGAGAAGGTCTCGACGCGCACGTTCTCCAGGTGCGCGGTCGCCGCCTCGACGAAGCCCACGCGCTCGGCCGCGTCGAACAGCGTGCTGCCCTTGCGGATCGGCAGGTTGACGATGGCGACGATCAGCTCGTCGTACATCGCCGCCGCGCGCGTGATGACGTCCAGGTGGCCGTTGGTGATCGGGTCGTAGGAGCCGGGACAGACGGCGATGCGGTTGTCAGGAGTCATGGATTCGGATCAGGGTGTCGCCGTAGGTGCGCTCGCGGGCCGCCGGCAGGCCCAGCTCGAGGGGGGCGCGCCGGTCGCTCTCGGCGGCCACCCGCGCGCCGGGCGCGAGGACCGCGGGAAGGGCGGCGGCGAGGTCGCGCGCGAGCGCGGAGGCGCGACGGTATGGAGGATCGATCAGGACCAGATCGTATTCACGCCCGCCGGTGCGTGCGGCGCGGAGGAACGCGCGCACGTCGGCGCGGCGCACCTCGGCCTCCTCCCCCAGCGCCTCCAGGTTGGCTCGGATGGCGCGGATCGCGGCCGGGGCGGAGTCCACGAACGTCGCCTCGGCGGCGCCGCGCGACAGCGCCTCGAGCCCCAGCGCGCCCGAGCCGGCGAACAGGTCCAGGACGCGCGCGCCGCCCACGTCGCCCAGCGTCGCGAACAGCGCCTCGCGCACGCGGTCGGAGGTGGGTCGGGTGGCGCCGCCCCGCGGCGCGACGAGGCGGCGTCCCCCGTGGCGCCCGGCGACGACTCGCACGCGGCCGACGGTATACGGTCGTCGCCGTGACCGGCCTGCCGCACCTGTCCCTGTACCGCCGGGCCGCCGCCCTGGCGTGGGTGGCGGGCCCGCTGCTCTTCCTGGCCGACAACCTGCTGCACCCCAAGGAGTACGGGACCGGCGAGGAGGCGCAGCAGCTGGCCGAGATCGCCGGCAACTACGAGCGCTGGCAGGTCGCGCACCTGCTCGGGCTGGGGGCGATCTTCCTGTTCGTGCCGGCGGTGCTGGGCCTGGCCTTCGCCATCCGGCGCCGCGCGCCCACGGCGGGGCTGGTCGGGGGCGCGCTGTGCGTCGCCGGCGCCCTCGGGTTCGCCAGCGTGATCGCGCTCGACGGGTTCGCCTGGGGCGTGGCGGGCGAGGTGTGGCAGCGCGGCGACCGCGCGACCGCCGAGCTGGTCCTGCACGACCTCCAGCAGTCGGAGTGGGGCTACGCGTACTACGTCCCCGGCCTGGGCTTCCTGGCCGGGCTCGTCGTGCTCGGGATCTCCGGCGTGAGCTCGGGCGTGCTCTCCGGCGTCGCCGGGCTGCTGCTCGGGCTGACCGGCGTGATGGTCGGCCTGGAGACCGAGATCCACTCCAACGCGTTCTTCATCGCCGGCGCCGGGGTCATGGTGGCGGCCGGCCTCGGCGTGGCCGCCCACCTGTGGCGCATGAGCGACGAGGACTTCGCGGGCGGCGCCTAGGCGTCTTGCGCGGCGGCGGCCGCGCGCGACAGCCGCACCAGGCGCTCGACCACCGGCCCCTCGCCCTGGTGGTAGAGCAGGCGGGCCGCGGACTCGTCGAGCTCCTCCGGGGCCGAGGCGCCCAGGTCGGGCACGACGATCCGCACCCCGTCGAGGATCTCGTACACCGCCTCGCGGTCGAGCCGGACCTCGCTCGACAGCGGAACCGGCTTGGCGTCGGCGACCAGCGCGTCCAGGCGGTCGAGCAGCTCGCGCGCCTGGCCGTCCGGGGTGTCCTGTCCCGCGCCGGCGCGTGCCGCCCGCGACAGGCTGACCAGGCGCTCCACGCACGCCGCCTCGCCCTGGGCGAAGACCGTGCGGGCGCCCAGCTCCTCCAGCTCGTGCATCCGCAGCGCCGGCGGGGACCCGATCGCCCGGTCGACCTCCTGGCGCAGCTCGCGCGCCAGGCGCTCGACGACGTCGGGCTCGACGCGCGCGGCGTCGCCCAGCGGCATCGGCTTGGCGTGGTGCATGAGGTGGTCCAGCGAGTCGAGGATGTCCAGGATCCACTCGCTCATGCCGGGATCGGCTCCAGCGCCTGCGCGCCGTAGGCGCGGCCCAGGGCGAGCGCCAGCAGGGCATGCTCGGGCGCCTCGAGCTCGGGGTCCGCGGCCAGCGCCGACCGGGCGTGGGCGCGCGCCCGGTCCAGCAGCGCCGCATCCTCGGGCAGCCGGGCCACGCGGAACTCGGCCGCGCCGTGCTGGCGGGTCCCGACGATCTCGCCCTCCCCGCGCAGCTGCAGGTCGATCTCGGCCAGCCGAAAGCCGTCGTGGTGCTCGGCCAGCGCGCGCAGGCGCTGCGAGTCGCCGGGGCCGAACAGGATGCACACCGACTCGTGCTCGCCGCGCCCCACGCGGCCGCGCAGCTGGTGCAGCTGGGAGATCCCGTAGCGCTCGGCGTTCTCCACCAGCATCACGCTGGCGTTGGGCACGTCGATCCCCACCTCGATCACCGACGTGGCCACGAGGACGTCGGCCTTGCCCTCGGCGAACGCGGCCATCGCCGCCTGCTTGGCCCGCGGGCGCATCTGGCCGTGCAGGAGCACGACGTCGAAGCCCTCCAGCTCGGTCGTGCGCAGGCGCTCGTACTCGGCGGTGGCCGCGCGGGCCTGCAGCGTCTCGGACTCCTCGACCAGCGGGCACACCACGAACGCCTGGCGCCCGGCCCGCACCTCCTCGCGGATGCGCTCGTAGGCGCGGGCGCGCTCGCGGTCGGAGCCCGCGACGTGGGTCTCGACGGGCTTGCGCCCGCTCGGGAGCTCCCTGAGCGCGGTCGTGTCGAGGTCGCCGTAGACGGTGAGCGCCAGCGTCCGCGGGATCGGCGTCGCGGTGAGGAAGAGCATGTGCGGCCGATGTCCGCCCGGGCTCGAGTCCCCCGCCTTGCGGTCCAGCCGGCGGCGCTGGTCGACGCCGAAGCGGTGCTGCTCGTCGACCACGGCCACGGCGAGGCGGTCGAAGGCCACGGCCTCCTCGATCAGGGCGTGCGTCCCGACGAGCAGCTGGAGCTCGCCGCTCGCCAGGCGGTCGAGGATCTGCGCGCGGCGGGCCGCGGGCGTGGACCCGGTGAGCAGGGCGGCGCTGACGCTCTCGCCCCCCAGCAGGCGCTGGATGGTGGCGAAGTGCTGGTCGGCCAGGGTCTCGGTCGGCGCCATCAGCGCCGCCTGCATGCCGTGCTCGACGGCGCGCAGCATGGCGGCCAGCGCGACCACTGTCTTGCCCGAGCCGACCTCGCCCATGAGCAGGCGCTGCATCGGCCGGTCGCGCGCCATGTCGTCGAAGACCGTCTGGATGGCCTTGTATTGGTCGTCCGTGGGCGTGAAGGGCAGGGCTGTGTCTCGCCACCGTTGCGTCAGCTCCGCAGGGCCATCGAGGGGGACCGCGGACGTGGTCTGGCGGCGCGCCTTGCGGCGCAGCATCACGAGCTCGAAGAGGAGCATCTCGTCGAAGGCGAGGCGCCTTCTCGCGGTTGTCGCTTGGTTCTCGTCGTCGGGGAAATGCATGGCATCGAGGGCAGCGGCTCGGTCGGGGAGGCGCTCCTGTGCCCGCGTGCTCGTGGGGAGCGGCTCGATCGTGTCCTGGATGTGTGCGCGGTGCTCTCGCACCAGCTCGCGGATCTGCGTCGAGTCGATCCCCTCCGTGGCCGGGTAGTGGGCGACGTCGGCGTCGCCGGCCAGCTCGTCGGTGGTCGGGGCGTGGCTCTGCACCGTGAACGCGTTGCGGCCCTTGTACTTGCCGTGCAGCACGAGCCGCGTGCCCGGCCGGTACTTCTGCTCCAGCCACGGCTGGTTGAAGAACGCGACCTTCATCGGGCCCGTCTCGTCGGCCACGGTGGCCTCGACGAGCGGGCGCATCCCCCGCCGGCGGACGCTGCGGCTGCGGATGCTGCGCACCTCCACCACCACCGTCGCCGCCTCGCCGGGCACGAGCGTGGCCACCGTGCGGCCCTCGCGGCGGTCGCGGGGGAGGTGGTTCTCCAGCAGCGCGCCGACGGTTTCGAGGCCCAGGCGCTCGAGGGCGCCTTGGGCCTTCTCGTAGGGCGCGACCAACGGCGCATCGAGGGCGGACGGGCGGGGGTAGCGGACCGGGGCGTCGGCGAGCTGCGCCGCGCTCAGCTCCTCGCCGCTGCCGAAGGCGCGAATCACCCGCCCAGTCTCCCGTCCCGGGCGGTCGAACCGCGCCCGCCCGGCACGCGGGTGCGGTTAACCCCGACATAGGGGGTTAAGTGCAACCGTTGGGCTACTCGGCGGCGAGGAGCCACCAGTACGACGGCTGGCCGCCGACGTTGTGCTCGAGCTCGACGCCGTCGGGGGCGAGCGTGGTCACGCGGTCGCCGTCGATCGGGGCGTCCTCGCCCTCGATGCAGCTGACGATCTCGGCGCCGTCGCCGAGGGAGGCCAGGACGGCTTTCAGCGTCTCCTCGGGCTCGCCCCAGGCGACGATCTCGTCTTCGACGAACCCCACGGCCTCGCCGGCGCGGAAGCGTCCGCCCGCGTCGTCGCGGGCCGCCGGGGCCACCGCGCCGGTGCGGATGCGCCTCAGCTCGGCCTCCATGGCCACGGCGTTGGCGCGGGCGTCGCGCTGGGGCTCCAGCGCGATGGCGATCGCCAGCCCGGCCTGCATCGAGCGGGTGGGGACGACGCGGACGCGCTTGTCGGACAGGCCGGCCGCGCGCTCGGCGGCCATCAGGACGTTGGGGCTGTTGGGCAGCACGACCACCTGCTCGGCGGGCACCGCGTGCATCCCGGCCAGCAGGTCGTAGGTCGACGGGTTCAGCGTGGGGCCGCCGTCCAGCGTGTGCACGCCCATGCCCTGGAACAGCGCTCTCATCCCGTCCCCGTTGACCACGGCCAGCGCGCCGCAGCACGGGTGGTCGGCGCCGTTGCGCGAGCCCAGCCGCGCGGCGTGCGACTTCATCTGCTCGTGCATGTCGGCCACGTCGAGGTGGGTGACGCTCTGGACGCCCTCGAAGGCCGCGGTCGCCGCCTCGGGGTCGTCGGTGTGCACGTGGACCTTCAGCGTCTGCTCGTCGCCCACGACCAGGACCGAGTCGCCCAGCTCCTCGAGGGCGCGGCGGAACGCGCTGGCGTCGAGGTCCTGGCCGGTCACGACGAAGTTCGTGCAGTAGCGAAACGTCGAGGACTCGTGCTGGGGATGGGTGACGCGCGCCGGGGCGTGATGCTCCAGGGCGGGCGGCTCGGCGCCGCGCAGGGCCGCCACGACCCCCGCGAATATGACGGTCAGCGCGTGGCCGCCCGCGTCCACGACGCCCGCCTCGCGCAGGACGGGCAGCAGCTCGGGCCCGCGCTTGACCGACTCCACGCCGGCGGCGATCGCGCGCTCCAGGACGTCGGCGATCGCGGCGTCCTGGAGGTGGGGAGCGACATCGGGGCCCAGGCGCGGATCGGGCATGTGGGCCAGCTCGGACGCCACGCGGTGGGCCATCTCGCGCACAACGGTGAGGATCGTCCCCTCCGCCGGGTCGCGGACCGAGTCGTAGGCGCGGTCCGAGGCGCGCGCCAGCGCCGCGCCGATCAGCACCGGGTCGACCAGCTCGCCGGGGTGCGAGGCCAGCTCCTCGGCCGCCCCGCGGATCAGCTGGGACAGGATGACCCCGCTGTTCCCGCGGGCGCCCAGCAGCGCGGCGCGGGCCACCGAGTCGACGATCTCGTCGCGGCCGATCTCGTCCACCGTGCGCGCCTGCTCGCCGCCGGACAGGCGGTCCAGCTCGGCCAGGACGGCGCGCAGCGTGAGGACCATGTTGTCCCCGGTGTCGCCGTCGGCGACGGGGAAGACGTTGAGGTCGTTTACCTCCTCGCGCCGGGACTCGAGGTGGGCCAGGGCCCCCTCCACGGCGGCGCGAAAGCGGACGAGATTGGCTTCGTCGGCCACGGGGCGCGCGGGGCGCAGGGGCGTCTAGGCCGCCTTCGTGACCTTGCCGGCCTTCAGGCAGCGCGTGCAGACGTGCCCGCGCCGCGGCGTGCCGCGGTCGTCGATGCGGACCTTCTGCAGGTTCGGATCGAAGCGCCGCTTGGTCGCCACCATCGAGTGGCTGCGGCTGTGCCCGAACGAGGGACCCTTTCCGCAGGAGTGACAGATCTTGGCCATGAGCGTGGTGAGTATAGGCACGGTGGCCCGGGTACCAGTCGCCGGGGGCCCCACGGCGCCCCCGCCCCCATGTCCGTCGGCGCCACCGTCGAACTTCCCCCTCGCTACCGCGATCCCCGCCACCTGGCCAACGGCGGGATGGCCGCGGTGTACGCGGCCGAGGACGACGTGCTCGGCCGCCGGGTCGCGGTCAAGGTGCTGGCCGCGCACTTCGCCGAGGACCCCGCGGCCGTGCACCGCTTCCAGCGCGAGGCGCGCGCGGCGGCGCGCGTGTCCCAGCACCCGCACGTGGTGACGATCTACGACGTCGGCGAGCACGCGGGGCGCCCGTTCATCGTCATGGAGCTGCGGGTCGGCGGGTCCCTGGCCCAGGTGCTGCGCGAGGGCGTGCCGCCCCGCGCGGACGCGCTGCGCTGGGTGGCCGAGGCCGGGTCGGCGCTCGACGCGGCGCACGCGCTGGACATCGTGCACCGCGACGTCAAGCCCGGGAAC
>DATLOP010000311.1:0-2943 GCA_035536255.1 Solirubrobacteraceae bacterium | reverse complement strand
AAGCTCGTCGCCGAGCGGCCGATCCTGCAGGACTCCCAGGTCTCCGACGTGCACTACCGCTCGGGGGTCGGCGTGATCATCGGCCGCCTGAACGCGTTCGAGGCGGAGCAGAACGGCTCCGGCGCGGCGACGGTCGAGGACGTCGACGTGGAGTTCGCGGCCCACTCGCTGAAAGCCTCGATGGTCCAGCGCGGGGAGCAGCGCGGCGCCAATGTCAACATCGAGGACGCCAAGATCCTCGTGGCCGGAGGTCGCGGGCTCGGCAAGGCCGAGGGCTTCGAGGCGCTCGAGGAGCTCGCGGGCGCGCTCGGCGGCGCCGTGGCGGCCACCCGCGCGGTGGTCGACGCCGGCTGGTACTCCTACTCCGCCCAGATCGGCCAGACGGGCAAGACCGTCGCGCCGAAGCTCTACCTGGCCGCCGGGATCTCCGGCGCGATCCAGCACAAGGTCGGGATGCAGAACTCCGAGAACATCGTCGCGATCAACAAGGACGCCAACGCGCCGATCTTCGAGTTCTCCGACCTGGGCATCGTCGGCGACCTGAACAAGATCCTGCCCAAGCTCACCGAGGCCGTGAAGGCGAAGAAGGGCGGCTGACGATGGCGTCGCGCAACGGGGTCGTCGTCCCGCGGGAGTTCCCGCCGCCGGTCGACTCGCCGAACGAGTTCGTCAAGCGCGAGCTCGACTCCGAGGACGACCGGATCGAGGTCGGCGTGGCCATCGTGGGCGGCGGCACCGCGGGGCTGGCGTGCGCCAACCGGCTGCTCCAGCTGCTGGCCGACGACCCGGCCACGATGGAGCGGCTGGGCGAGGTGCCGGTGGCGATCATCGAGAAGGCCAAGGTGTGCGGCGGGCACAGCCTGTCCGGCGCGGTCATGCGTCCGCAGGCGCTCCAGGACCTCTTCCCCGATCTGTCCCGGGAGGACTGGCGGAAGGAGGGCTTCGCCTACGGCGAGGTGGACAAGGAGGCCGTCTACATGCTTCCCACGCGCAAGACGAAGCTGCGCATCCCGCCGCCCCCGCCGTTTCGCAACCACGGCAACGAGGTCATCTCGGTGGCCGCCCTGGCCCGCTACCAGCAGCGCATGGCCGAGGAGGCCGGCGCCTACGTCCTCACCGAGACCTCGGCCACCCAGCTGGTCGTCGAGGACGGCCAGGTGGTCGGCGTGCGCTCGGGCGACAAGGGCCGGGGCAAGGACGGCGAGCCGCAGGGCAACTTCGAGCCCGGCACCGACATCAAGGCCCAGGCCACGGTGCTGGCCGAGGGCTGCTGGGGCCACCTCACCGGCGCGGCGATCCGCGAGTTCGACCTGGGCAAGGACCGCGAGCCGCCGGTGTGGGAGCTCGGGGTCAAGGAGGTCTGGAAGGTCCCCAAGCCGCTGAACCGCCTGATCCACACCGTCGGCCCCTGGCCGCTGAAGCTGTCGGCCAAGTACGGGCAGATCGGCGGCACGTGGCTGTACCCGATGAAGGACGAGAAGACCGGCGACGACCTGGTCTCGATCGGGTTCGTGATCGACCTCGAGTACGCCGACGCCACCACGTCGGCCCACGACCTGCTCCAGCTGTTCAAGACCCACCCGCTGGTGCGGGGGATCCTCGAGGGCGGCGAGCGCGTGTCCTGGGGCGCCAAGGCGCTGCCCGGCGGCGGCTACTGGTCGATGCCCAAGCTCACGATGCCCGGCGCGCTGCTGGTCGGCGACGCCGGCGGGATGGTGGACACGGTGGCGCTGAAGGGCGTGCACCACTGCATCCGCTCGGGGATGCTGGCCGCGGACTCGATCTACCGCGCCGTGAAGGCCGGCAGCTCCGACCTGGCCTCCTACGAGGAGGCGATCGAGGAGTCGCAGGTGGGCCAGGAGCTGTGGGAGGTGCGCAACACGCGCCAGCCCTTCCAGCGGGGCTTCCTCCAGGGCGGGCCGCTGGTCAACCTGATGATCGCCACCAAGGGGCGGTTCCCCGGGGGACGCTGGAAGTGGCACCGCAACGACGAGAAGCCGGTGTTCGTCGGCAACACCAAGGACCGCTATCCCAAGCCCGACGGCAAGTACACCTTCGACAAGCTCTCGTCGGTGTTCATCTCCGGCAACGCGACGCGCGACGACGCGCCCAACCACATCCGCGTCCAGAAGAACGTCCCGCGTGAGCTGGCCGAGACGTGGGCCTGGATGTGCCCGGCGGGGGTCTACGAGATCCCCGACGACGCGCCGGAGGAGGGCCCGGTGGACCTGGTCGTGAACTACACGAACTGCGTCCAGTGCGGAGCCATCACGGCCAAGGGCGGGCGCCTCACGCCGCCCGAGGGCGGCGACGGCCCGCTGTACCAGATCAACTGAGCGCAACACCGGCCTTCCTCCCCGGTTAAGGGGACATGCGCCTTGCCGCACTGATCGCCGCGCTCGCGGCCGTGCTCGCCGCTCCCGCCGGTGCCGCCATGTCCGGCGGCCCCGCCGGCGCGGCCGACGCGCGCGCGCGCCTGGCGTCCTGCCACGCCGCGCTGGACCCGCTGGCCCGCTCGCTCACCGTGGACAGCTACATGCTGTCGCTGCGCGGCGGCGACCACATGCAGATGCGCTTCGAGCTGTGGCAGCGCGCCGCCGGATCCCTGCGCTTCCGCCGGCTGCCCGGGCCCGGCCTGGGGACGTGGAACTCCGCCACCGAGGGGGTGCAGCGCTTCCGCTTCCGCAAGCCGATCGAGAACCTCCCCGCCCCGGCGTCCTACTTCGTGCGCGTCCACTATCGCTGGCGCAGCGACGCCGGGCGCACGTTCGCCGCCGCGGTGCGCTCGACGCGGCTGTGCCATCAGCCCGACGTGCGCGCCGACCTGCGGATCGCCGCCGTGGGGACGCCGCGCCGCGTGGGGCCGAACCGCTTCGCCTACCCCGTGGTCGTCCACAACCGCGGCCGGGCGGCGAGCGGCGGGTTCGACGCCGTGCTGGCGGT
>DATLOP010000310.1:0-10496 GCA_035536255.1 Solirubrobacteraceae bacterium | reverse complement strand
AGCAGGGCGCGGCAGGCCACGGCGTGCGCGGCCGGCAGGGCCAGCCGCCACCCCTCGCGGCCCGCGGCCATGGCCACGCGCGCGTCGGTGTGCGCCTCCTCCACGTTGCCCGCCAGCAGGTGCACCGCGGCGCGCGCGTGGGCGGCGTTGGCGTAGCCGAAGGCGGTCCCGCGCCGGCGGGCGTCGGTCACCGCGGCGGCCAGCGCGTCGAGCGCCCCCTCGATGTCGTCGGCCCAGGCCAGCGCCGCCACCGCCTGGTGGAAGGCGACGCCGTCGGCCGTGTCCTCCTCCAGCAGGCGCTGGCCGCCCAGCGCGGCCCGCGCGGCGGCGAGGACGCGCTCGTGCGGCTCGCCGAGCAGCGCGCGCTCGTAGGCCACGTGCGCGAGCAGCGCGCGCTGGCCCGGCGTGGCGCCGTCGAGCGTGCCGGCGAGGATCGGGCGCAGCCGCGCCACGGCGAGGGGCAGCGTGGCCACGTCGCGCCGGGCGGCGCCGACGTAGCCCGCCTCCAGGCGCAGCATCAGCTCGGCGTCGGGGTCGTCGCGGCCCGCGGCGGCGGACAGCGCCGACTCCGCCCCGGTCGCCTCGAGCTCCTCCAGGCCGCGGTCGAAGATCTCGGCCGCCTCGCGGTGGCGTCCGGCCGCGCCCAGGGCGCGGCCGATCGTGTACGCGATCTCGGCGCGGCGGAGGGGCTCGCCGGCCGCCATCAGCGCCTCCTCCAGGTGCTCGACGGCCCGGGGGTCGCCGGCCATCGCGGCGGCGCGGCCCAGGGCGGCCAGGGCCTCGGGACGAACGTCGCGGCCCGGCGGCTCCTCGAGCGCCCGGCGCAGGTAGCGCACCGCCGAGCGCGGCGCACCCGCGCCCAGCGCGCGGTCGGCCGCGGCCTGGAGCACCTCGACCACCCAGGCCTCGCCGCGCGGCTCGGCCTTGAGGAGGTGCCCGGCCACCAGCTCGGGCGCCGGGTCCTCCTCGCGCAGCGCCCGCGCGGCGTCGAGGTGCGCGCGGGCGCGCTCGGCCGCCGGCAGCTCGGCGTAGATCGCGCTGCGCACGATCGGGTGGACGAAGGACAGGGGCTCGCCCGGCCGCAGGATGTCGGCCGCGGCGAGGGCGTCGGCGGCGTCCCCGGCCGCGCCCGGCTCGAGCCGGGCCAGCTCGGCGGCGCGGCGCCGCGGGGCGCCGTCGCCCAGGACGGCCACCGCGCGGGCCAGCGACGTGGCGCCGAGCTGGAGCGCGGACAGGCGCAGCAGCACCCAGCGCGAGACCTCCTCGGGCCCCAGCTCGCGCACCTGGCGCGCCGCCTCGGGGCCGGGCGCGCCGCCGTCGGCCTGCAGCGCGGCCAGCAGCTGGTTGACCAGCAGCGGGTTGCCGCCGGTCACCTCGGCGCAGGCGGCGGAGAGCTCGGGGTCGGCGGCGCCGCACGCCGCCTCGACCATACGGCTCACCGACCGCTCGCCCAGCGCCTCCAGCGCGATGTGGGCCGCGCTGGCATGACCGGTCAGCCGGGCCAGCAGCTCCTCCTCGCCGCCGGGCTCGCCCGAGCGCCGGGTCACGACCAGCGCCACCGGCAGGGCGGCCAGGCGCTGGGCCAGGTAGAGGAGGAAGCGCAGCGACGGCGCGTCGGCCCAGTGCGCGTCGTCGACCGCGATCAGCAGGGGACCGTTCTCGGCCAGGTTGGAGACCAGCCAGTACAGGCCGTGGAGGACCGGGAAGACGTCGTCGTCGGAGTCGCCGTCCTGCGGCGCCGGCCCCGCCCCCTCGAACAGCGGCGCCGTGAGCGCCGCGGCGCCCGCGAGCAGCCGGTCGCGCTCGGCCTCGCCGGCGCCGGCGATCGCGGGCTCCAGCAGCTGCAGCGCCACGCCGAAGGCGAAGTCGCGCTCCAGCTCGTCGCCCGTGGCCGAGAGCGTGCGCATCCCGGTCGACTCGGCGATGCCGCCGGCGGCGGCCAGCAGCTGGGACTTCCCGATCCCGGCGTGGCCCTCGACGACGGTCAGGCGCCCGCTCCCCGCGCGCGCCCGCTCCAGCGCCGTGGCCAGCGCCTCCAGCTCGACCTCGCGCTCCAGCAGGGCGTCCGCGACCAGTGGCTCCCGGGCGGTCACCGAGCTCCCTCCATGTTCATGGGAACGCTCGGCCGCCGTAGAACTCGCGGGCGCGGTGGCCCAGCCGCTTCGTCTCGCCGCCGTTGGTCACGGCGTTGACGATCGACGCCAGCCCCGGGATGACCTTGCCGCCCACGCGCTGCACCGCGTGGCCGCCGACCATCCGGACCAGCCGCCCGAGCACCCGGTTGTCGCGGCCGGCCAGGTTCCCCACGTAGGCCTCGGCGATCGAGGGGCCCGTCCCGTCGAGCGCCGCGCGCGCGGCGTAGGGGTCCTCGTAGAGCCCCTGGAGGACCAGGAGCTCGGCCGGGCGCATGGGGTCGCGCGGGTCCCAGCCGTACGCCGCGGCGACGTAGAAGACCATCCGGGACTGGATCCAGGCCAGGCTCGCCAGGTCCAGCGCGATCGTCGTCCAGCCGCCCAGGCCGGTGGCCGCGCCGCTCAGGCGCGCCAGGCGCACGTGGCGGCGCACCGCGATGCGCGCGTGCGCCTGCGGCGAGCGCTTGATCCAGCCCCCCTGGCGCCCGGCGATCCAGCGCGCGGCCGCCGGCCCGTGCACCTCGGCCGCGGCCAGGGCGATGTGCTCGGGGGCGCGAACCGGGTCCGCGCGCACCTGCTCCCAGAGCCAGCGCGGCACGTCGCGCGCCCGGCGCCCCTCCACCTGCAGCGTCTCCATCCGGCCATTCTGCCTCGTCGGGCCCGCCGCGGCGGCGCATCCCGGCCGGTCCGCCCGGTATACCTTTGCCGACAAGGGAATCTGTCGTGCAACCGCTGTTCGAGCATCGCCGCCGCTTCGGCGGCTTCGAGACCCGGGTACTGGAGCTGGAGGGCGAGGGACCGCCCCTGGTGCTTCTGCACGGCTACGCGGACAGCGCCGACACGTGGCGCCATGTCCTGGACCTGCTGGGCCGCCGCGACCGCCGGGCGGTCGCCGTCGACCTGCCGGGCTTCGCCACCGCCGACCGGCTGCGCGACGGGAAGGTGCTGCCCCAGCTCGACCGCTTCGTGTCCGCGGTGGTCACGGCCACGGCGGGCGACGGGCGCGCCGTCCTGGCCGGGAACTCGCTCGGCGGCTGCCTGGCCCTGCGCGCGGCCCAGCGCGCGCGCCTGCCGCTGGACGGCGTGGTGCCGATCGCGCCCGCCGGCTTCGACATGGCGCGCTGGTTCGTCCTGCTCGAGCGCGACCCGATCCTCCGCACGCTGCTGGGAATACCCGCCCCGATGCCCGAGGCGGTGTTCCGCGAGATCGTCGGGCGCGCGTACCGCACGCTGGGCTTTCACCGCGGCGCCGCGGTCGACGGGTCGGTCGTGCGCGCGTTCACCAGCCACCACCGTGACCGCGCGACGGTCCGCCGCTACCTGGAGACGGGACACCGGCTGCTCCCCGAGCTCAACGACGTCGCGTGCTTCGACCTGCGGCGGATCACGTGCCCGGTGGCCCTGGTGTGGGGCCGGCGCGACCGCATGGTCGCGCCGACGGGCGTCCAGCGCGTGCTCGAGCAGCTCCCCGGCACGCACGTGGAGCTCATGGACGACGTCGGCCACTGCCCGCAGATCGAGGCCGCGCAGCGCACCACGGACCTGCTCTGCGACTTCCCGCGCAAGTTCGCCCGCGCGGCGTAGCGAACGCGGCCGCTACCGTTCCCGGGGGGAATGAACGGGATCCTCACGCCACAGACCGTCGCCGCGTCCGCGGCCAACGCCTGGGACGTCCTCCTGGGCGGCGGCGTCGCCGACCTGCGCCCGACGCCGCGCTCGATCATCGACGAGGGCCCCCAGCGCACGGTCTTCCGTTACCACCCGCCGCAGGGCGAGCGCCCGGCGCGCGGCCACCCCGTCCTGCTCGTCCCGCCGCTCGCCGCGCCGGCCAGCTGCTTCGACCTGCGCCGCGGCTGCTCGCTGGCCGAGCACCTGCTGAGCCGGGGCCATCCCACCTACCTCGTCGACTACGGCCCGATCTCGTTCTCCGACCGCCAGCTGGGCCTCGAGCACTGGATCGGCGACGTCATTCCGCGCGCGCTGGACGCCGCGCACCGCGACTCCGGAGGGGCGCCGGTGCAGCTCGTGGGCTGGTGCCTGGGCGGGATCATGTCGCTGCTCGCCGTGGCCGCCGACGCCGGGCTCCCGGTGGCGTCCGTGGCCACCGTGGCCTCGCCGTTCGACTTCTCGCGCGTGCGCCTGATGGCGCCGATCCGTCCCCTGGCCGCGTTCACCGGCGGGCGCGTGGTCACGACGCTGTACCGCGCCCTGGGCGGCGCGCCCGCCCCGCTGGTCGAGGCGGGCTACAGGCTGGTCGGGATCGACAAGTACCTGCGCAAGCCGCTGACCATGGCCCAGCACCTCGACGATCGCGACTTCCTGTCCCAGCTGGAGGCGGTGGACCGCTTCATGGGCAACATGGCCGCCTACCCCGGGCGCACGTTCGGCCAGCTCTACCACCGCTTCTTCATCGTCAACGAGCTGGCCGAGGGCCGGCTCGAGCTGCCGGGCGGCGTGGCCGACCTGGCCGACGTCCGCGTCCCGGTGCTCGTGGTCGCGGGGGAGGGCGACGGCATCGCGCCGAAGGAGGCCGTCCACGCCGTCGTGGACCTGCTGCCCAACTCCCCCTCCGTGCGCTACGAGACGGCGCCGGGCGGCCACCTCGGCGTGCTCACCGGCCGGGCGGCGCGCCGCGCCACGTGGGTCTACCTCGACGAGTTCCTGTCGGCCGCCGAGGCGCGCGCCGGCGCCCCCGCCGTCGCCGCGGCGTAGGCGCCGCTCATCGCCGTCCGCGCGCGGCGCACGGCGTGGCGCGGGTTCAGCGTGCCCAGCACGCGGAAGATGATCACCAGCGAGATCGTCAGCGAGACGACCAGCAGGACGGCCGAGACGACGACGGTGAACGCGGTGATGTTCGCGATGTCGACGGACTGGCCGGTGACCTCGGGCAGGCCGTAGGACAGCATGGCCAGGCGCAACCCGGACGACACGGGTGCGATGGGGATGATCCGCCCGCCGCCCTGGGCCGCCATCACCAGCACCACGCTGGCCAGCGTGACCGGCAGCGAGAACGCCGCCATGAAGCACGCCAGCGACCCCAGCCGGATCACGCGGCCCGCCGCCTGCCAGGACACGACGCCGGTCACGTAGTCGCGCGGGTGGTCGAGCACGGCCAGCCCGAGGCGCAGTCGGTCGAGGAAGCGCTGGCCGTGGCGGCGCAGCCAGCGGAACAGCAGCGTCGCGCCGACGAAGATCACGCCCCCGACGATCGTGGACAGGATCGGGTGGGCGATGATCAGCGAGACGTCGAGCGTGGGCAGCTCCATGCGGCTGGTCGGCACGGGCACGAAGCCGCGGCTGAACGCCCAGACCAGCAGCGCGATCCCGCACAGCGTCTCGAACAGCCCCTCGGGGACGAACGAGGCGACGAGCGTCGGGTAGCGGGCGCCGGGAGTGCGCTGCTTGACCATGTAGAGCTTCATCACGTCGCCGCCGCGGGCCGGCACCACCGCGTTGAGGCCCGAGCCGGCGAAGTAGGCCGCGGTGACGTCGCGGTAGCGCAGCGAGTCGGCGCGCGGGTACGAGGCGCGCAGGATGTTCCACCAGCCCCGGATCCGCACCACCTGGTGGCCGTAGTGCAGCAGCACCCCGGCGACCAGCCACCACGGGTTCAGCGCCACCGCGTCGTCGACGATGAGCCCGGCGACGTTGGCCACGGCGTCGGCGATGTTCTGGATCCGGTCGATCATGTCCCCGACCGGAGCGTACGGTCAGCGCAGCGAGGCCCAGACCGTCTTGGTCTCGAGGTAGGCCTCGAGGCCGGCGTGGCCGTGCTCGCGCCCGATCCCCGAGGCCTTGTAGCCGCCGAACGGCGCCGCCGGGTCCGACATCCCCCACGCGTTGACGTAGACCGAGCCCGCCTGGAGCATGGCCGCGAGGCGGTGGGCGCTGGACAGCGAGCGCGTCCACACCCCGGCCGCCAGCCCGTACTCGGTGTCGTTGGCGCGGGCCGCCACCTCCTCCAGCGACTCGTAGGGCAGCGCGACCAGGACGGGGCCGAAGATCTCCTCGCGGGCGATGTCGAGCCCGTCGTCGGTGGCGGTGAACAGCGTCGGCTCGACGAAGTACCCGCCGTTCCCGCCCTCCGGGCGCCCGCCGCCCGTCACCAGCTCGGCGCCGCCCGCCTTGCCGGACTCGATGTAGCCGGTTACGCGCTCCAGCTGCTCCTCGGAGACCACCGGGCCCATCTGGGTGTCGGCGTCCAGCCCCGGTCCGAGCTTTGTCTTGGCGGCGCGCGCGGCCAGCGCGCTGACCACGTCGTCGAAGTGCTCGCGGGGCACGAACAGCCGCGAGCCGGCGTTGCACGCCTGACCGGTGTTGAAGTAGATGGCCTGGAACGACCCCTTGACGGCGGCGTCGAGGTCGGCGTCGGGCAGGACGATGTTGGGCGACTTGCCGCCCAGCTCCAGCGTCACCCGCTTGAGCGAGCGCCCCGCCTTGGCGCCGATCTCCCGGCCCACGGCGGTGGAGCCGGTGAAGGCGATCTTGTCCACGCCGGGGTGGTCGACCAGCGCGGCGCCGGTCTCCCCGTCCCCCGTGACGACGTTGAGCACGCCGGGCGGCAGGCCGGCCTCCAGCGCCAGCTCACCCAGGCGCAGGGCGCTCAGCGGCGTCTGCTCGGCCGGCTTGAGGACGACCGTGCAGCCGGCGGCCAGGGCGGGCGCGATCTTCCACGAGGCCATGAGCAGCGGGAAGTTCCACGGGATGATCTGACCGCACACGCCGACCGGCTCGCGGCGCGTGTAGCAGAGCGTCTCGGGCGTGCTCGTGGGGATGACGTGGCCCTCGATCTTCGTCGGCCACCCCGCGAAGTACTCCAGGTGGGCGACCGTCCCCGCCACGTCCACGGCGCGGGCCAGCTTCACCGGCTTGCCGTTGTCCAGCGACTCCAGCTCGGCCAGCTCGTCCGCGTGGTCGGACACCGCCTCGGCCAGGCGGGCGATCGCCCTGGCGCGGGCGGCGGGCAGCATCGTGCGCCAGGGCCCCTCGTCGAAGGCGGCGCGGGCGGCGCGCACGGCGGCGTCCACGTCCGCCGCGCCGGCCTGCGGGACCTCGGCGATCGCCCGGCCCGTCGAGGGGTCGAGCGTCTCGAAGGTGCGCCCGTCGGCGGCGGCCGGGCGCTCGTCGCCGATCAGCAGGCCGTGCGTCGCGCCGGTCAGCCACTCGCGGCCGGCGGCGGAGAGGGCGTCGGGAAGGGCGGTGGCGGTCATGGCGTGAGGACGATCTTCAGGGCTTCGCGGTTGTCGTAGGCACGATAGGCCTCTCGCGCGTCGGCCAGCGGCATCGTGCGCTCGACCAGGGGGGACGGGTCCAGCTCGCCCGCGGCCAGCAGGCCGAGCACGTCGTCGAAGTGCGCGAGGACGTTGGACAGGCCGGTGGTCAGCGTCAGCGACTTGTTCCACAGCAGGCCCATGTGCACCTCGCACGGCTTGCCGTGCACGCCGATCACGGCCAGGCGCCCGGCGCGGCGGGTCAGGCGGATTGCCATGTCCAGCGCCTGCGGGCTGCCCACCGCCTCGATCCCCACGTCGGCCCCGCGGCCGTCGGTGTGGGCCTTGATCTCCTGGCGGGGGTCCTGCTCGGTCAGATGGACGGGGATCGCCCCGAACCGCTGCGCCATCTCCAGGCGGTCCTCGACGCCGTCCACGGCCAGCACGGTCCGCGCGCCGGCGTGGCGGGCCGCCTGCACCGCGCACAGCCCCACCGGCCCCATCCCGAGCACGACGACCGACTCGCCGGACGCTACGCGGGCCGAGCGCACCGCGAACACGCCGGTGTTCATCACGTCGCCGGCGAACAGGGCGACGTCGTCGGCCAGGCCGTCGGGCACCCGGCGCAGCGTCATGTCGGCGTTGGGCACGAGCACCTGCTCGGCCTGCGCGCCCTGGAGGTCGCCCGAGATCTTCCCGTGGCCGAAGATGCGCTGGTCGACGCAGTGGTGGAACAGCCGCTCGCGGCAGAAGAAGCACTGCCCGCACGCGGTGACGAACGAGCCGGTCACGCGGTCGCCCGGCTTCACCCGGCTCACCCCGTCGGCCACCTCGAGCACCTCGCCGGTGAACTCGTGGCCGATGACGAAGCCCTCCTCGACCGGGTGGCGGCCGTGGAGGATGTGCAGGTCCGAGCCGCACACGCCGGCGGCGGTCACGCGGACCACGGCCTCGCCCGCGGCGCCCGGCTCGGGCTCGGGCTTCTCCTGGACCTCGACCTCGCCCGGACCCTGGAAGGTGACGGCCTGCATCGCCAGACAGCTTATGCTGCGTGCGGAGCCAAGAGGAGGCGGGAATGAGCGAGGTCGTGGTGGCTGCGGCGTTCAAGGTCAGGCCGGGGCGCGAGGCGGAGGCCGAGGAGGTCCTGCGCGAGGTGACGCGGGCGACGCACGAGGAGGAGGGTTGCCTGCTCTACGCGCTGCACCGGGGGCTGGACGAGCCCGGTCGCTTCGTGCTGCTCGAGCGGTGGCGCTCGCGCGCCGACCTCGACGCCCACCTCCAGACGCCGCACGTGACGCGGCTTGCCGGCACGGCCGACGCCCTGGAGGAGCCGGCGGGCGTGTGGTTCGTCGAGGCCCTCGCCGAGGGCGACCCGGCCAAGGGAGCGCTGAGCTAGATGGCCGACGTGTCCAAGGCCGTTCTGATCACCGGCTGCTCGACGGGCATCGGCCGCGCCACGGCCGAGCACCTGCTCGACCGCGGCTGGAACGTGTACGCGACGGCGCGCCGTCCCGAGACGCTGTCCGAGCTCGAGGGCAAGGGGGCCAAGACGCTGGCCCTCGACGTCAACGACGAGGCTTCGATGGCCGCGGCGGTGCGCGCCGTGGAGGAGGCCGAGGGCGCCGTCGGCGTGCTGGTCAACAACGCGGGCTACTCGCAGTCGGGCGCGGTCGAGGACGTGGCGCTCGACGAGGTCCGCCGCCAGTTCGAGACCAACGTGTTCGGCCTGGTGCGGATGTGCCAGCTCGTGCTGCCCGGGATGCGCCGTCAGGGCTGGGGCAAGATCGTCAACGTCTCCTCGATGGGCGGGAAGCTGACGTTCCCGGGCGGCGGCTTCTACCACGCGACCAAGCACGCGGTAGAGGCGATCTCCGACGCGCTGCGCTTCGAGGTGCAGGGCTTCGGCGTCGACGTGGCGATCATCGAGCCCGGCCTCATCCGCACCGAGTTCGGCGAGACGGCCTCGCACGGCGTCGACGCCGCCACCTCGGACGACGGGCCCTATGCGGGCTTCAACTCGGCCGTCGCCGCGGCGACGAAGGGCGTCTACGAGGAGGGCCCGCTGGCCAAGCTCGGCGGCGGGCCGGAGACGGTGGCCCGGGCGATCGAGAAGGCGATCTCCAAGCGCCGGCCGCGCACCCGCTACAAGGTCACCCCCAGCGCGCGCATGGCCCTGGCCACGCGGGGGCTGATGAGCGACCGCATGTGGGACCGCGCGATGCGGTCGAACTTCCCCCAGCCGGGCCGCTAGGCGATCGGCTCGGCCGTCGCGGCGGCGGCGGCGCGCTCGGCGCGCAGCACTCCGAGCAGCGCCCCCGCGGCCGCCGGGCAGAACTGGCGGCCGGCCTCGCGCTCGATCTCGGCCGTCGCCTCGTGCGCCGACATCGCGCTGCGGTAGGGGCGGTCGCTGGTCATCGCGTGGTAGGCGTCGCACACGAAGGCGATGCGGCTGGCCAGCGGGATCTCGCCGCCGCGCAGGCCGTCGGGGTACCCCGCCCCGTCCCAGCGCTCGTGCTCGGCCCGCACGGCGGGCGCCAGGTGCGCCAGCTCGGGGATCGAGGCCACCATCTGGCCCCCCACGACCGGGTGCTGGCGCATGATCGCCCACTCGCTCTCGGTCAGCGGCCCGCGCTTGTGCAGGAGGGCGTCGGGGACGGCGATCTTGCCCAGGTCGTGCATCAGGGCGACGCTCTCGATCTCGCCGATCTCCTCGTCGGCCAGCCCGAGGCGCCGCGCCACGGAGCGCGCCAGCGTGACCACCTGGCGCGAGTGCGTGGCCGTGTAGGAGTCGCGGGCCTGGACGGCGGTGAGCAGCGCGCGCAGCGAGGCCAGGTGCTGGGGCTCGGCCTCGGCCGGCTCGGCCGGGACGGCGACCGCCGCGCGTCCCGAGCGGCCCTTGTCGACGTACATCGCCTGGTCGGCGGCGGCGAACGCCTCGGCCACGCCCAGGGAGCCTTCCAGCCGGGCCACGCCGACGCTCAGCGAGAGGTCGACGTGCGGGCCGAAGTGCTCGTGGACGAACTCGGTGAGCCGCCCGGCCACCTCCCCGGCCAGGTGGCGCGCCTCGTCCGCGTCGAGGTTGGTGAGCACCACGGCGAACTCGTCGCCGCCGATGCGCGCGGCGCTGTCGCTGGCGCGCAGGCGCTGGCTGAGT
>DATLOP010000309.1:0-10511 GCA_035536255.1 Solirubrobacteraceae bacterium | reverse complement strand
GGTCAGCCACGCGCGCACCGCCGCCGCCGGGCCGCCGTCGCGCAGCGCCTCCTCCAGCGCGAGCCGCTCGGCGCCCAGGACCTCGGTCGCCGCGGCCGAGAACGCGTACAGCGGCGGGTCCACGACCACGAGGCCGGCCACGCGGTCGCGGTGGCGCCGCGCCAGGTCGAGCGCGACCAGCGCGCCCAGGTCGCGGCCGCACACCGCCGCGGGACGGGCGCCGAGCGCCGCCAGCAGGGCCGCGGCGTCCTCGGACTGCTCGGCCACGGTCGTGCGCTCGTAGGGCTCGGGCGCCGTCGAGGCCCCGTAGCCGCGGCGGTCGTAGGCGATGACCCGGGCCCGGCCCGAGCCCGCCGGCGCGCGGCCGTCGCCGGTCAGGGCGGCGACGACCGGGGCCCAGCCCGCCGCCCGGTCGGCCATCCCGTGGACGAGGAGGACCGGCTCCCCGGCGCCCCGCTCCACCACCGCCAGCTCGGCGCCCGGGACGTGCACGGTGTCCGGCATGGGTACGATCCTCGCATGGAGGGCTTTGGCGGACTGTTCGGCGACCCGGAGGAGCTGCAGCGGCGGATGGCCGAGTTCGCCGAGCAGATGCAGGGCGCGCAGAAGGTGGCGTGGGCCGACAGCGCGATCCGGCTCGCCGCCGACATGACGGTGGCCGCGATCAACCGCATCAACCTCCAGGGCGACGCCGAGGCCCAGGCGGCTCAGGTGCGCAGCGTCATGGCGATCGTCTTCCCCGAGGCGGTCACGCTGGTGCGCGAAGCGCGCCAGGGCCTCCAGTAGCGCCGCCTCACCGCGCCCCCACCTCGGCCGCCCGCTCCTCGCGCCCGGCGCGGATGACCTCCTTGAACGAGCGGATCCGGAAGATGGTCACCAGCGCCACGAACCCGACGCCGAGCGTCGTCGCGCCGATCGCGATCTGCTGGCCCACCGAGTACGCCGCCACCGTGGCGCCGGCCGCCGCCCCCGCGAACACCTTCACGAGCAGCGCCTGTTGCACGCCCGCCCCGCCCGGGGTGAACGGGACCAGCGCCGCCACCGCGTTGACGCCGAGCACGAGCAGCACGTTGCGCACCGAGCCGCCCACCCCGAAGGCCTCGAGCAGGAACCAGAACGCCGTGAACCGGAACAGCCATCCGCAGAACTGCACCAGCCAGACCTCGCGGAAGTAGCGGCGCCGGTCGGAGAGGATCGTCACGCCCTGCTTCACGCGGGCCCAGAACGCCTGGACGCGCACCGAGAGCAGCGCGAACCCGACCAGCGCCGCCACGGCCAGGAACGTCAGCAGGAACAGCGTGAACCGGGGGTGCGAGGCCAGCCAGGACAGGTCGAACGCCCCGAGGTCGGAGAAGTCCGGCGGCTTGGGGAAGACCCCCTGCGAGAAGGCGAAGGAGAGGATGAACACGGCCATCGTGAGGTCGAAGACGGCCTCCACGGCGAAGCTGGAGGCGATCGCCGGGTAGGACGAGTTCGGCACCGAGCTCTTGGTCAGGAACACGCGGATGAGGTCGCCGCCGCGCGCCGGCACCACGTTGTTGAACCCGTAGGCCGCGATGTAGGCCCCCCAGATCCGCCGGAACTGGATCCGCTCGGTCGGGTAGGCGGCGCGGATCACGTTGAAGTACGCGCGCGAGCGCAGCGACAGGTAGACGACGAAGCACACCATCCCGATCGCCAGCGCGCCCCAGCTGATGTCGCCCAGGCTGTCGAAGAAGTCGCCGACCGCCTCGAAGAAGTCCCCGAGGCCGGCGTGGACGGGATGCCAGCTCACGGCAGGATGATGGCGCCGGCGTCGAGGTCGGCAACCCGCGGCACGCCGGCCAGCGCCAGCGCGACGTCGAGCTCGCCGCGCAGGATCTCCAGCACCGCCTGCACGCCGTCCGCGCCGCCCACGGCCAGCCCCCACACGACGGGCCGGCCGATGAGCACGGCCTTGGCGCCCAGCGCCAGGGCCTTGAGCACGTCGGTCCCGCGCCGCACCCCGCCGTCGACCAGCACGTCGAGCCGGTCGCCGGCCGCCTCGGCGACCTCGGGCAGCGCCTCGGCGCCCGCCGCCACCGTGTCGAGCTGGCGTCCACCGTGGTTGGAGACCACGACGCCCGCCGCGCCGTGATCGGCGGCCAGGACCGCGTCGTCCGCGGTCATCACGCCCTTGACCAGCACGGGCAGCCCGCTGGCCGACGCGAAGCGCTCCACGTCGTCCCAGGTCAGCGACGGGTCGATCAGCAGCCCGATGTC
This sequence comes from Solirubrobacteraceae bacterium, assembly GCA_035536255.1. GTDB lineage: Bacteria > Actinomycetota > Thermoleophilia > Solirubrobacterales > Solirubrobacteraceae > AC-38. The sequence continues at coordinate 8,270 of DATLOP010000309.1, read as the reverse complement.
GGTCAGCGCCAGCGCGTCGTCGCCATGGACCTCGGGGATCAGGTCGGCCGCGTCGATCGCGTAGCCCGAGCGCAGCTCGCGCTCGCGCACGCCGAGCACCGGCAGGTCGGCGGTGATCACGATGGCCTCGTAGCCGTGCTCGACCGCGGCCTCAACCAGGGCGTCGGACACGCCGCGGTCCTTGAACACGTAGAGCTGGAACCAGCGCCGCCCCTCCGGCGCCGCCTGCGCCACCTGCGCCGGCGTGGCCGTGGCCAGCGAGGACAGGCAGTACAGCGCGTCCGCCGCGGCCGCCCCGCGCGCCGTGGCCGGCTCGCCCTCCGGGTGCGCCATGCGGTGGAACGCGGTCGGCGCGACGAAGATCGGGTGCGGGTGCTCGCGGCCCAGGACCGTGGTGCGCAGGTCGCGCTGGGACACGTCGACCAGGACACGCGGGCGGACGCCGATGCGCCGCCACGCGGCCGAGTTCTCGCGCAGCGTCAGCTCGTCGGCCGCCCCGCCCGCGTAGTAGTCGTGGGGCCCGGGGGCGAGCCGCTCGGCCGCCGCGGCCTCGAAGTCGGCGAGGGTGACCGGAAGGCCTTGCGAGGGCATGCGAAGATGATCCTATGGCGCGCAGCGCGCTCGCTCGCCTCGCGGCGACGGTCGCCCTCCTGGCGGCCGCCCCGCCGGCCGGCGCGGGCACCGGGACGCTGATCCGGATCATCGACCACTCCCGCCTGGGCCCGATGCTGTTCGACGGGCGCGGCCAGGCGATCTACGCCTTCCTCTACGACCGTCCGCCGGTCAGCCGCTGCTACGGCGCCTGCGCGCGCGCCTGGCCGCCGGTCTTCACGTCCGGTCGCCCGCGCGCGGGGCGCAACGTCCGGCGCAACCTGCTGGGCACCACGCGCCGCCGCGGCGGACGCCTCCAGGTGACCTACGCGGGACGGCCGCTGTACTTCTACGTCAACGAGGGCCGCCGGCAGGTCTTCTGCCACCGGGTCAACCAGTACGGCGGCCTGTGGCTGGTCGTGCGCCCGAGCGGCCGGCTCGTTCCCTGACGAGCGCGTCGAGAACGCGCGCGTCGTGATCCGCCGCCTTCACCTTCCGCATGACCTCGACGACCTGGCCGTCGGGGCCGATCACGAACGTCGTGCGCTCGTTGCCCCAGTAGCGCTTGCCGTACATCGACTTCTCGACCCACACGCCGAAGGCCTGCGCCACCGCGTGGTCGGCGTCGGAGAGCAGCGGGAAGCCAAGGGAGTGCTTGGCGTCGAACTTGGCCAGGCGCTCGGGCGGGTCGGGCGAGACGCCGAGGACGACGGCGTCCGCGTCCTCGAAGTCGGCGGCGCGGTCGCGGATCCCGCACGCCTGCGCCGTGCACCCCGGCGTGAGCGCCTTGGGATAGAAGTACAGGACGACGTGGGAGCCGCGCAGCCGCGACAGCGTCACGGGCTCGCCGGCCTGGTCGGGCAGCGTGAAGTCGGGGGCGGTGTCACCGGGCTCGAGCATGCGGGTCCTTTCGTCGTCTACTTCAGCAGGCGGGAGAGGCGGCGGTCCTTGAGGACTCGCCCCTCGGTCTGACAGGTTGGGCAGTAGGCCATCACGTAGTCCTCGTAGTGCACGGCCTCCAGCGTCGTGGCGCAGCGCGGGCACGGCTCGCCCTCGCGGCGGTGGACCTCCAGCGGCATCGGCATCTTCTCGGGGATCGGCAGGGTCACCGCGGCCTCGTAGTGGTCGATCGCCGCGCCCAGCCGCGCCACCGTGGCGTCGCGCAGGCGGCGCGCCTCCAGCGGCGTCAGGTCGTCGGCGCGCTTGAACGGCGACAGCTGGGCGCTCCACAGGATCTCGTCCACCCACGAGCGCCCGATCCCGGCGATCGTGTGCTGGTCGCGCAGCAGCGTGTACAGCGGGCGCGAGCCCTCCAGCAGCGCCTCGAAGGGCGGGGGGTCGGGCCACGCCTCGGGGCCCAGCGCGGCCAGCGCCTCGTCGTCCTCGAGCCCCTCGGTGGCCAGCAGCTTCACCCACGCCCGCTGGCGGGTGCCGAACTCGCGCAGGCGCAGCTCCCCGCCGCCCTCCAGGCGCACCAGCAGCCGCGAGGTGCGGTCGCGCGGCCCGGCGCGCTTGTCCCACAGCTGGAGGCGCCCGGCGGACATCAGGTGGACGAGCAGCGAGAGGCCGTCCCGCGCGTCGACGATCAGGTGCTTGCCGCGGCGGCGCACGCCGGTCAGCTCGCGCCCCTCGAGCGCGGACAGCGGCGGGTCGAAGGTCTTCAGGGCGTTGATGCCGGGCGCCACCGCGCTCTCGACGCGCGCGTCCGCCACCGCCTCGCCCAGGCGGCGCGCGACGATCTCCACCTCGGGCAGCTCGGGCACGCCGAGAAGGCTAGAGCGCGGAAGAATGCGCCGGCCGGGGGCGTCTCCCGGTATAACGCCATGAGCATGCCTCGCCTCTTCGCCGCCGCCGCCGTCGCCGCCCTCGCCGCGGTGCTGGCCGTGCCCGCGCTGGCCGTCGACCAGTCGGTCGTGGCCCGGGCCGACGACCTGTTCGGCCCCCGAGAGGTGGCGGTCAAGCCCGGCGAGAAGGTCACGTTCACGAACGCCGGCGGCGACCACAACGTGGTCTGGAACGACGGCACGGCGTCCCAGCCGCCCAGCGCCGTGCCGCCGAGCCAGTGGCCGGCCGGCGGCGTGTCGCGCACCTTCTCCCGCGCCGGGCGCTACCGCTACTACTGCGAGGCCCACGGCGACCGGTCGTCGAACTTCGGGATGTACGGCTACGTGCACGTCAACGCCGCCGGGGTCCTGCCGCCGGTGGTCAGCCGGCTGACCGCGGCGGACACGGCGACCGGCGTGCGCGTCGGGTTCCGCTCCACGCGCGCGGGGACCGCCCGGGCCACGTTCCTGCGCCGGGTGAGCGGGGTGTTCCGGCGCCGCTGGACGATCACGTTCGCGGCGCGCCGCGGAGCCAACTCCCGCAGCATCGTCCGCTCGGTCCCGGCCGGCTCATACCGCGTCGAGCTGGTGCTCACCGACGCGAACGGCGTGCGTTCCGAGAAGCGCACGCGCAACTTCACCGTTCGCTAGGTAGCTTCCCGCCGCATGGCCCGGGAGCTCTGGCTGCTCCGCCACGGCGAGGCGGAGCCTCACGACGCGCGCCCCGACGCGGAGCGCCGCCTCACCCCGCGCGGCGAGCGTCAGTCGCGCGACGCCGGCGCGGCGCTGGCCAAGCTCGGCGTCGAGCTGGCCGCCGCCTACACGTCCCCGCGCGTGCGCGCGCGCGACACGGCGCGGCTGGCCTGCGAGTCGCTGGGCGTCGAGCCCGAGGTGGCCGAGGCGCTGTCCGGGGGCTGGGACGCCGCCGGCGCGCGCGACCTGCTGGCCGGCCACGACGACGGCGACGCCGTCCTCGTCGTGGGCCACGAGCCCGATTTGAGCCAGGTAGTCCTTGACCTCGTCGGCGCGCGGATCGACCTGAAGAAGGGCGGCGTCGCCGCCGTGCGGGTGGACGGGAGCGCCGAGCTGCTCGTGCTGCTGCGGCCCCAGGACACCGAGGCCATCGCCCTGTGAGCACGATCGTCGACACACCCGAGGAGGCGGCGGCGCTCGAGCTGGCTCCGCTGCTCGTCCGCCGGCCCCTGGAGGCCTACCTCGACGCCCAGGGGCTGGGCTCGGGGCCGGTCGAGGCCGAGACGGTCGGCGAGGGCCACTCCAACATCACCTACCTGGTCCGCCGCGAGGGCGGCGAGTGGGTGCTGCGCCGCCCGCCGAGGCCCCCGCTGCCCCCGTCGGCCCACGACGTGCTGCGCGAGGCGCGGCTGCTCAGCGCGGTGCAGGACGCCGACGTGCGCACCCCGCGCGTGCTCGCGGCGTGCGACGACGAGTCGGTCATCGGCGCGCCCTTCTACGTGATGGAGAAGGTGGAGGGCGACGTGATCGTGACCGACATCCCCGAGCGCCTGGACACACCGGCCGAGCGGGCGCGGATCGCCGAGGAGCTGATCGACGCGCTGGTCGAGATCCACGCCGTCGACTGGCAGGCCGCGGGGCTGGAGGGCTACGGCAAGCCGACGGGCTACCTGGAGCGCCAGGTCCGCCGCTTCTCCGGCCTGTGGGAGCACAACTCCACCCGCCCCGTCCCCGAGCTCGACGAGACCACGGCGTGGCTGGGCGCCAACGTCCCGCAGTCCGGCCCGGCGACGATCGTCCACGGCGACTACCGCCTGGGCAACACGATGTTCGCGCCCGGCACGCCGGCGCGCCTGGTGGCGATCTTCGACTGGGAGCTGGCCACGATCGGCGATCCGCTGGCCGACGTCGGCTACCTGACCGCGACGTACGCGCAGCCCGGCGACGAGGCGAGCCACGGCGCCGAGCCCACCCCGATCTTCGCGCTCAACGCCGTCACGACCCGCGAGGGCTTCCCCACCCGCGACGAGCTGATCGCCCGCTACGAGGAGCGCTCGGGGCGCTCGATGTCCGACGTGCGCTGGTACCAGACGCTGGCGCTGTGGAAGTCGGCCGTCTTCCTCGAGGGCTCCTACAAGCGCCTGCTCGCCGGGACGACGGACGACCCGTTCTTCAAGCTGCTCGACGAGGGCGTGCCGGCCATCGCGCGGCGCGCTTTGGCCACGGCCCATGCCTCGTAAGGGCCTCCTCGTCGACTTCGGCGGCGTGCTGACCACGAACGTCTTCCAGTCCTTCCAGGACTTCTGCCAGGCCGAGGGCCTGGCCCCGGGCGCGGTGCGCGACCGCTTCCGCGGCGACCCCGAGGCGCAGCAGCTGCTCTTCGACCTCGAGGAGGGCAAGCTGACCGAGGAGGAGTTCGAGCCGCGCTTCGCCGCCGTCCTGGGCGTGGACGAGCCCGCGGGCCTGATCGACCGGCTGTTCGCCGGGATGCGCGCCGACGAGGAGATGCTGGGCGCCGTCGCCGCGGCCAAGCGGGCGGGGGTGCGGACCGGCCTGCTGTCCAACTCCTGGGGCAAGGGCCGCTACGACCGCTCGCGCTTCCCCGAGCTGTTCGACGGGACGGTGATCTCCGGCGAGGTGGGGATGCGCAAGCCGCTCCCGCAGATCTACGCCCTGGGCGCCGAGGCGATCGGCCTGGAGCCGCGCGACTGCGTGTTCGTGGACGACCTGCCGCCCAACCTCAAGCCCGCGGCGCAGCTGGGGATGGCCACCGTCCACCACGTCGCGGCGGACCAGACGATCCCCCAGCTCGAGGAGCTGCTGGGCGTCAGCCTGCGATGAGCAAGCGCCGACGCGTCCACCGCTTCCAGAAGTACGTGGCCAACCCGCCGCTCAAGGCGCTGCTGCGGCTGGGCATCATGCCGCCCTCGGTGGTGCTGCTGGAGACGACGGGGCGGCGCAGCGGCAAGCCCCGGCGCACGCCGGTCGGCGACGGCGTCGTGGACGACACCCTGTGGATCGTGGCCGAGCACGGGCGCCAGGCCGGGTACGTGCGCAACCTCGAGGCCGACCCGCGCGTGCGCGTGCGCGTGCGCGCGGGGCTGCGCGCGCGCTGGCGCACCGGGACGGCGCACGTCATGGCGGCCGACGACCCGCTCACGCGCCAGCGCTGGATCGAGCGGCGCCGGCCGACCTACCGCATCAACGCCCCGGCCGTGCGGGCCATGGGCACGGAGCTGCTGACCGTGCGCGTGGACCTGGACCCCTAGCCGGCGGCGATCAGCACCACGCCGATCAGGGCCGCCGCGATCCCCAGCTCCTGGATCCGGCGCACGCGCTCGCCGAGCACCAGGCGGGCCAGGAGCACGGTGACCAGGGGGTACAGCGAGCCGAGCACGGAGGCGACGCTGAGCAGCCCCTCGTTGGTGGCCGCCGCGAAGCAGCCGTTGGCGCCGAGGTCGAGCAGCCCGATCCCGACCAGGAGTCCGAGGAGGCGCGGGTCGCCGGGGACCGCCGGCCGAGCGACGAGCACGGCGGCCGCGATCAACGAGAACGAGGCGATGCGCGCCCCGAGCAGCGCCCACAGCACGCCGGCCTCGCCCGCCGAGGCGTCCATCCCGACGAAGAACGCGCCGAACCCCACCGCGGCCACCAGTGCCAGCACGACGCTGCGCCGCGCCAGCTCCGCCGCCGCGGTGCTCTCGGGCGCCTCCTCGCGCGCGGCGAGGACGACGCCGGCCAGCGCCACCGCGATCCCCACCACGACCGCCGGGCCCGGGCGGTCGCCGGTGCTCAGGCCGACGAGCACCGGGACCGCGGCCCCGGTGGCCGAGATCGGCGCGACGATGCTCATCGTCCCGATGGCCAGGCCGCGGTAGAAGGCGGCCAGCGCCACCATCCCCGCGGCCCCGCCGAATGCCGCGGGCAGCAGGTCCCCCACCCCGGGGAACGGCTCGCCGCCGGCCGCCACGAGGATCGCGATCCCGGCCAGGCCGGCGGCCTGCGACACCGCCAGGACGACGAGCAGGGCCACGCGGCGGGCCTGGAGCCCGCCGCCGAAGTCGGCCAGCCCCCACAGCAGGGACGAGCCCAGGCCCAGCGCTACCGCGAGCAGGGGCTAGTCGCGCCGGCCGCGGCCGTACAGCAGCTTGAGCAGACCGCCGAGGATCTTTGTGTTGCGCTTGCTGTAGGGGAACATGTGGAGGTCCTTCTTCAGCGCGAAGCGCTTGACGAGCAGGGTCTGCTGGGCGCAGTACTTGCGGATCCCGCCGGCGCCGTGGCGCGCGCCCAGGCCGGACGTCTTCCACCCGCCCATGGGGATCTCCAGCGCCGCGTAGTTGAGCATCGCGTCGTTGACGCAGACCGCGCCGGACTCGACCCGCCGCGCCACGCGCTCGCCCTTCTCGACGTCCTTGGTGAACACCGAGCCGGCGAGGCCGAACGGCGAGTCGTTGGCCAGCTGGATCGCCTCGTCGGCGTCGCGCACCTTCATGATCGGCAGCGTCGGGCCGAACGTCTCCTCGGTCATGCACTTCATCGAGTGGTCGACGTCGACCAGGACCGTGGGCTCGAAATAGCGCCCGCGATCGGTCTTGGCGTGGCCGCCGGCCACGATCCGCGCGCCCTTGTCCACGGCGTCCTTGACGTGCTCCTCGATCGTCTCCATCTGGGGCTCGAAGATGATCGCCCCCACGTCCACCGAGGCCGGTCCGGTCGGCGCGCCCTGGCGCAGGGCGCGCGTCTTCTCGGTCACCTTGGACACGAACTCGTCGTAGACCGGCTCCTCGACGTACACGCGCTCGACCGAGATGCAGGTCTGGCCGCCGTTCTGGAAGCCGTAGAACACGGCCGCGTTGGCGGCGCGCTCCACGTCGGCGTCCGAGAGGACGATCATCGGGTCCTTGCCGCCCAGCTCCAGGCCGACCGGCGTCAGGGTCTCGGCCGCCTGGGCCATGACCGTCTTGCCCGTCTCGGTGGAGCCGGTGAACATCACGAAGTCGACCGCGTCGATCAGCGCCGGCCCGGTGACCGAGCCCTTGCCGGTGGCGACCTGGAAGACGTCGTCGGGCATGCCGCACTCGCGCAGCATGTCGAGCATCAGCAGGGAGGTGAGCGGCGTCTTCTCGGCCGGCTTGAGCACGGCGGCGTTGCCGGCGGCCAGCGCGGGGATGCAATCCCCGAACGAGTTGGTGAGCGGGTAGTTCCACGGGCCGATCACGCCGACCACGCCCAGCGGCTGGTAGCGCACGATCAGCTTGGCGCCCTTGACGAACATCGAGGAGGACTTCACGCGCTCGTCGGCTAGGTACTCGGGCGCGTTCTTGGCCCAGAAGCCGAAGGCGTTGGCGGCGTAGGAGACCTCGGCGAGCTGCGCGTCCTCGTAGGTCTTCCCGGTCTCGGCGACGATCGTGTCGATGATGCGCTCGGAGTTGTCCATGACCCACTTCTGCGCGCGCAGGAGGATCTTGGCGCGACCGTCGAAGCCGAGGGCCTCCCAGCCGGGCTGCGCCGCCCGCGCGCGAGCCACGATCTCCTTGACGTCCTCGGCGCCCAGGTTGGGCACCGTCGTGATCATCTCTCCGGTGGCCGGGTTCTCGACCGGAGTCCCGGCCTTCGTCCCGTTCTCCGCGCCCGCGGGGCGCTGCTCGACCGTCGCCATGTCCTGCTCCTCTCGTCGCCGCTGCTGAGGGCAGAGACTACCCCAAGTTCCAGTTCGGCTGGCCAACCAGCCAGGAGGGGGTTTCCCGCCTGCGCCTAGGCGACGAGCGACAGGCGGCGGAACGCGCCGGCGTTGGGGATGACCTCGTCGGCGCCCGTGCCCAGCCAGCCCTCGAGCAGGCTGGCGTAGACCGAGCGGAAGTCGACGGTGACCTGGAGGTTGTC
>DATLOP010000308.1:0-5263 GCA_035536255.1 Solirubrobacteraceae bacterium | reverse complement strand
CCAGCGCCGGCAGGCCGGTGCGGGCCGCCAGCTGCACCGGGGGCAGGCTGCGGAACAGCGCCTCCAGCTCCGGGGCCAGCCGCGCCGCCTCCACCAGCCCGGGCCGCAGCAGCGGCGCCACCGGGCGCAGGGTGCGCAGCGTCGGCGCCGCCTCCAGCGCCGTGCCCTCGGCCACGACCAGGGTGGCGCGCAGCTGCGCCAGGAAGGGCGGCAGGGCGCGAACCGTCGCCGCCAGCTCGCGGTCGCGCGCCGCGGTGGCCGAGAACACCTGCTCGCCGGCCACGACCAGCGTGCGCAGGTCGGCCTCGCGGCGGCCCAGCGCGCGCAGGACCCGGCCGGTGTCGCGGACCAGCGCCGTGACCGCGGGACGCTGGGAGTCCAGCGCCAGCGCGACGTCGGCCAGCTCGTCGGTGGCCACGCCGGCGTTGCCCAGCGCGGCCGAGAGGTCCTGGCTGCTGCCGTCCAGCGAGGCGTCGAGGTCGGCCAGCAGCTGGCGGAACGACGCGCGCGTGGGGGCGTCGAACGCGCTGAGCACCTCGTCGAGCTGCTGGGTGTCGGCGATCTGGCGCGCGGGCAGACGCGCGCCCTCGGCCAGCGCGGGCGAGGCCGGCGTCCCGGGCGACAGCTCGACGAAGGTCTCGCCCAGCAGCGTCTTGGAGCGCAGGATCGCCCGCGCGTCGCGCCGCACCGGGGCGAAGCGGCGCTCGATCTCGATCTCCGCGTCGGTGCGCAGGCCGCGCGGGCGGACGCTGATCACCTTGCCCACCGGGACCCCCGAGGTGCGCACGTCCGCGTTCGGCGTCAGCGTCGCCGCCTGGTCGAACGAGGCCGTGAAGCGGTACCCCTCGGGACTCAGCGGCGTCGGCCCGCCGAACGAGCGCCACACGAACAGCGTGGCCCCGAAGCAGGACAGCGCGAACAGGACCGCGGCCATCACCGTGGCGATCGTCGGCGTCCGAGTCTCCATCAGCCGCTCCTCCTCAGCACGCCGGCGCCACCCCCGTGAAGCCCTGGAGGACCGCCCCCAGGTCGGGCTGGGAGGCCAGGCTCGAGCACGACACCAGCGCCAGCCCGCGGATGACCGGGCCGTGCGCGTCCCCGGTGGACAGCGCCGAGTTGGCGTTGTGGGCGAACCAGGCCAGCCAGAACAGGTAGCCCTCGTCGTCGCCCGGCGGGTTGTAGGCCAGCTCGTTGGCCACGTAGTCGAACACCGCGAACGCGGTCTTCAGATGCGGGGAGAGGAACTCGAGGTTGTCGATGGCCGGCGACAGGTCGGCCACCACGGGCGCCGCCTCGCGCACCAGCGGGCGGACCTGCGTGCGCAGGAACGGCTCGGTGCGGCGCACCAGCGGGTCGGCGGCGCGCAGCGCGCCGGGCAGCCGGCGCGCCGTGGGCATCAGCGCGGTCAGGGTGGGCGCGGCCTCGTTGGCCAGGGCCGTCGCGTTGACCAGGCTCGAGCGCGCCGCCCCCAGCGTCCCGGGCAGCAGGGCGATCGACTCGCGCAGGGCGGCGTCCTGGCTGGCCAGCGCCCGCAGCGTCGTCGCGCCGGCCGACACCACGGTGCCCAGCTCGCGGTCCTTGGCCGCCGTGGCCCGGCTCAGGACGCTGAGGTTGTGGACGAGGCGGGCGAGCTGGCGCCGGCGGGCGGACATGGCGGCGTTCAGCCGGCGCAGCTGCTCGGTCGTCGGCCCCAGCGCGCGCAGCGCCAGGCGCAGGTCGCGCCCGCGGCCGCGCAGTCCCCGCTCCGACGCCCCGACCAGCGCGCGGAAGTAGTCGCGCGTGTCGGCGTCCAGCGCGGCGGTCAGGTCGTCGGCGTCCACCGGCGACGTCGAGCGCGCCACGGGCAGCACGTCGCCCTCGCCCAGCCGCGGCGCGGGCGGGCGGCCCGGGTAGAGCTCGATCTGCATGTCCTTGAGCGGCGTGTTGGGATGCAGGTGGGCCCGCGCGTCGCGGTGCACGCGGGGCAGCTTGTCGCGCTCGATCGACAGCGTGACCAGTGCGCGGCCCTCGCGCAGCTGCGTCTTGACCACGTCACCGACGCGGACGCCGGCCACGTTGACCGCCTGGTTCTGGCCCGAGGTCAGCGACTGGCTGGTCGGCAGCTCGATGGCGATCTCGTAGCGGTCCTCCAGCGGCGTGCGCAGCCGCTGCTGGTCCACGATGTAGGCGCCGCACACCGCGGAGATCGCCCCGAAGATCACGATCGCGGCGACGAAGCGTCCGTACTCGGAGATCGCGCGGCGCATCAGCCGCCCCCCGCCGGAAGGCCGGCCTCGGCGCGCAGGTCGGGCGGCGCCTGCCGGCGGCAGTCCTGGTCGGGCCGCAGCGGCGGGAACCCGTTCGGCCCCCGCCACACCGGCCGCGCGCCGATCAGCGGCTCCGAAGTCCCGCCGAACAGCCGGGCCGTCCCGGGCACGTCGCCGGTGGAGATCGTCTCCACCCCGGTCGTCCCCAGGTAGCGGACCCACGGGCCGTTGGCGTCGAAGTTCTGCGAGCCGCCGGCGAACCCGACCAGCGCGTGCAGCAGGTCCTGCCACACCGGGCGCCCGGTGGACAGGGCGCCGTCGTCGAGCTTGGCGTTCAGCGTGGGCACCACGTTGTCGTTGAGGCAGGTGACGATCGGCCCGACGAGCGGGAACAGGCCGCGCGCCAGCAGGGCCAGCCGCGGCACCTCGGGCAGGACCGGGGTCAGGTCGATGACGATCTGGACGAAGTCCGAGGGCCGGGCGGGCTCGCCGGCCAGCGCGTCGAGCTGGACCAGCACGCCCGCCGTGCGGTCCAGGACGCCCGGCGCCAGCCGCAGCCCCGGGCGCAGCGCGACCGCGAAGCGCTCCAGCGGCGGCAGCGCGCGGTCCAGCGCGTCCAGGGCCGAGGGCGCCTGCACGAGCACGCCGTCGAGCTCGCGGACGGTCGCGGCCAGCGCGGCGTCGTCGGCGGCCAGCGCGGCCGCCGTGCGGTTCAGGCTCGTCACCGTGTCGGCCAGGTCGCCGGAGCGCGCGGCCAGCACATGGCTGACCGTGGCGGCGCTGGTCACCAGCCGCGCCAGGTCGCCCGGCGACGTCCCGCGCGTGGCCTCGGCCAGCCGCGACGTGTCGCGCAGGGCCGGGGCCAGCGGCGGCAGGGCGCGCCGCAGCCCGGCCGCGCCGCCGCCGTCCAGCGCGGTCGCCAGCTCGCGCAGCCCGGACTGGAAGCTCGTGCGCGTGGGGCGGTCCAGCGCGCCCAGGACCTGGTGCAGCTGGACCGGCACCGCCGTCTGGGGCAGCGGGATCGGTCCCTTCCCCTCGATCTTCGGCGCGCTCGGGCTGCCCGGGTGCAGCTCGACGAAGTAGCCGCCCTCCAGGAACACGCGCGGGCGGATCTTGGCCGTGGCGTCGGTGTGCAGCGGGCGTCCCTGCTCCGACAGCGACATCGTCACCACCTGCGTCGTCCCGGGACCCGAGTCGATCCGGATCACGCTGCCCACGTCGACGCCGGCGATCCGCACCGGCGAGCCCTCGCGCAGCTGGTTGGAGCTGGCGAAGATCGCCTGCACCTCGTGGCGCGGCACCAGCGGCACGCGCTTGGCGAAGGCGAGGTAGACGAACAGGCAGATCCCGAGGATGCTCAGGACGCCGAGCGCGAACGGGCTGATCCGGGGCTTGGGCACGTTGCGCCTCATCGCCCGCCTCCCGGGGCCGGCGGCAGCAGCCCGGCGCGGCGCGCCAGCTCGGGGACGCCCGGCGGCGGCGCGGTCTCGGCGTGCGCCGTCCCCTGGCTGCCGGGCGGGTTGCCGATCGCCTGGCCGGGCACGTAGCGCTCGTTGCCCGACTCGCACTCGGTGGCGTTCTGGTTGGGATAGAAGTTGAGGTGCAGGTCGGGGTCGGGCGTGGCCTGTTGGTAGATCTGGTCGGAGCCCGTCAGCGGCACCAGGCGGATCCACGAGCCGTTGGCGTCGCCCTCGCCGCCGGTCGAGACGATGTTGCGCGCCCAGGTCCCGAACGTGTTGCAGACCGTCTGCGCCGGGGCGAGGAACGTGAGGAACGCGCGCAGGGTCCCCGTGGCCCCGAGCAGCTTGCGTGCCGAGGCCAGCGAGGCGGGATGGCGGGCGAAGCGCTCGAGCGAGCCCAGCGTGGCGCCGAGCGTGCGCCCGGTCGTGTCGCGCAGCACCGGGATCCCGGCGGCCAGGGCGCCGTCCAGGTCGCGCGCCGCCGCGGGCAGCAGGCGGGCCGCGGGACGCAGCTCGGTCGCGATCGCGGCGGCGTCGGCCAGCACCGGGCCCAGCCGGCCGAACACGCGGGTGCCGACGGCCTCGGTCGGCGCCAGCTGGTCGATCGTCTCGCCCAGCGCCGCGCCGGTGGAGTCCAGCGCCTCCAGCGTCACGCCGGCGCGGTCGATCAGCGAGCCCAGCTGCGGCGCCACTGGCGCCAGCGCGCCGGTCGTCGCGGCCAGCCCGTCCACCAGCCCGCGGAGGTTCGTGCTCGGCGCGGCGAGGACCCGCAGCAGCCGCTCGGCGGGCGGCAGCAGGCGCCGGAAGGCCACGATCGACTCGTTGACCGAGCGCCCGCGCCCGGCCAGCGCGTCCCCCAGGCCGCGCAGGGCGCCGCGCAGCCCGGCCTTGGTCCGCGGGTCGAAGGTCGAGAACGCCTCGTCGAGCTCGACCACCGGCACGGCGCGGCTCAGCGGCAGCGTCCCCCCGGCCGGCACGCCGCGCCGCGAGCGCCCCGGGGTCAGCGCCAGGTACTTGGAGCCGAGGATCGACCGGGGCCGGACCTGCACGCGCGTGTCCACCGGCAGCGGGTCCTGGGCCACGTCGAGCGCGAGCTCCAGGCGCGCGTGGGCCGGGCGGTCCCCGCGCCGGGGCACCGCCTCGACGCTCTTGATCAGCCCCACCCGCGCGCCGCCGACGCGCACCTCGTCGGCCTCCACGAGCTGGTTGGCGTCGGGCACCTCGGCCGTGACCTGGTACGTCGGGACGAAGGGCAGGCCCTCGTTGGCGTTGTAGGACAGGAACACACCCACCGCCGTCAGCACGACCGCGACCGCCCCGACGAGCACCGGGTTGCCGGAGAAGTCGCCGACCGCGCTGGGGGAGCGTCGCCTCATCGCAGCAGGTAGTCGGCGAGGTCCTCGAGGCCCCGCTCCTGGTCGGTGGGACGGGTGATCTGGCGCACGACGTCGTCGAGCAGCGCGCCAATGCTGTCCGGCGCGGCGGGCGCGGGGGACGCCGCGGGCGCGGGGCCCCGCGCGGGCGGCGCGACGGGAGCCACGGGCGCCGGGCCCGGAG
>DATLOP010000307.1:0-4041 GCA_035536255.1 Solirubrobacteraceae bacterium | reverse complement strand
GCCTTCGCGCGGTTCGTCGACGGGCGCTTCGGCTGGGGGGTCGTCGACCCCGGCCACGGGCTGGTGTTCGCCAGCACCGGCCGCCCGCTCGACGCCGCGGCCGCCGCGCCGCTGTCCTCCAGCGGCACCTACGGGCCGCTGCTGCTCGTGACCCCCGGCGCGCTGCCCACCAACCTCGTCCAGTACCTGCTCGACATCCAGCCCGGGTACGAGCGCGACCCGGTGCGCGGCGTCTACAACCACGGCTGGCTGATCGGCGACGAGCGCGCGATCTCGGTCGAGGACCAGGCGCGCATAGACTCGCTGCTGGAGATCGTGCCCGTGAACGCCGCCCCGCCGAGCAACCGGCCGTCGTCGTGAGCGAGGCCGAGAACCCCGAGCGCCTCGTCCCGGACCGCGAGGTCTCCGTCGAGGACGTGCGGGCGCTGATGGGCGCGTCCACCCCGCACTTCGCGCTGCAGCTGCGCAACCGCATCGCCAAGCTGATCCGCGGCCTGCCCGAGGACCACCCGGCGCGGGTCGAGGGCGAGCTGGAGATCGACCGGCTCGACCGGTTGTCCGTGACGGGCGAGCGGCGGGGCCAGGGCGACGACGCGGACCTGGCGCCGCTGCCGTCGCTGCGCGGCGAGTGACCGGTTCGCTCGAGCGCCTGCGCGGGACCGCTGCGCCGGAGCGCGGCGCGTGACCGCCGCTCTCGAGCGCGTGCTGGCGCTGCTGCGCCCGGAGGCACGGCCAGCCGACCCCGAGGCCGCGGCGCGCCCCGGCTACCTCGACCTGCTGGGCGCGGCGGAGCCGCAGGCCACCGGTCCGGCCCAGCGGCTCATGCTCACGCGCGCCGTGCCCGTGGTGTACGAGCGCTGGTGGCGCCCGGCGCTGGGGCGCGCGGCCAAGGGGGTGCTCGGACCGGCGATGGCCGAGGAGCACCGCATCGCCCGCCTGCTCCTTGGGCTGGGCCGCGGGGACGGCGTGCTCGACGTGGCCTGCGGGCCGGGCAACTTCACGCGCGACTTCGGGCACCGCGTCGGCGACGAGGGGCTGGCCGTGGGCATCGACGCCTCCCCCACCATGCTGGCCCGCGCCGTGCAGGACACGCCGGACCCCTACGGCAACACCGCCTACATCCGCGGCGACGCCGTCGACCTGCCGTTCCGAGACGCGTCGTTCGACGCGGTCTGCTGCTTCGCCGCCCTGCACCTGTTCGCCGACCCGTTCGCGGCGCTGGACAGCATGACGCGGGTCCTGACCCCCGGCGGGCGCATCGCCGTCTTCACCTCCTGTCGCACGCGCTCGGCCCCGCTGCGCACGATCGACGGCCTGATGGGCGCGCGCAGCGGCATGCGGATGTTCGAGCACGACGAGATCACCGACGCCCTGGCCGACCGCGGCTTCGGCGACGTGGCCCAGCGGGTGACCGGCCTGACGCAGTTCGTCGGCGGGCGGCTCAGCCCGGCCTGACGAAGAAGATCTTCGGGAGGCTCCCGGCGCGGGCGCTGCGGCCCACGATCCGCCCCACCTCGCGGTACAGCCCGCGGCGGGGGACCCGGCGCGCGATCTCGCGCAGCCAGCCGGTGACCGGCGGGCGCAGGTCGATGCGATCGGCGCGGCGCAGCAGCTCGACCTCCGGCCCGCGGTCCCACTGGGCGCGGTAGTGGTGGTGCAGCTCGACGGCGTCCAGGCAGCGGCGCCGGCGCTCGGGCTCCCAGCCGAACGGCTCCAGGACCTCCTCGGCCACGCGGCGCCCGTCGGTGACGTAGGGCCCGCCGGTGAACGCGCCCGGGTAGCCGCCGGCGTCGTGCAGCAGGGCCGCCACCAGGACGATCTCGCGGTCCACCTCCAGGCCGCGGCGGGCGGCCAGCCGCTCGGCGATCAGGTGCAGGCGCAGGCCGTGGCGCTCCATCGGGCCGTCGGTCGCGCCGGTGAGCTCGCGCAGCCTGGCCAGCGCGGCGCCCTCGGCGTCGGTGCGCACGGCTTCGTCGGCGGTGAATCTCGCGGTCACGAGAAGCGAGCCTAGTAGGCTCGGCCCCCGTGCGGATCGGGATCTTCCTCGCCTACTGGCCGTGGTTCTCGCTGGAGGAGCAGGTCGAGCTGTCGCAGCTGGCCGACGAGCTGGGGCTGGACTCGGTGTGGATCTCCGAGGCCTGGGGCCAGGACGCGGTCTCGGTCCTCGGCCTGCTGGCCGGCCGCACCGAGCGCGTGGCGCTGGGCTCGGGCCTGATGCAGATCCCGGCCCGCCAGCCGGCGGCGACGGCGATGGCCGCGGTGACGCTGGACGTGCTGAGCGGCGGGCGCTTCCGCCTGGGCCTCGGCGTGTCGGGTCCCCAGGTCAGCGAGGGCTGGTACGGCGTGCCGTTCCGCCGGCCCCTGGCCCGCACGCGCGAGTACGTGGAGATCGTGCGCAAGATCGTGGCCCGCGAGGCCCCGCTGGAGCATGCGGGCACCGAGTGGACCCTGCCGCTGGACGAGGCCGCGGGGGGCGGCGGGCTGGGCAAGCCGCTGAAGCTGCTCGCCCGGCCGGTCCAGGAGCGGATCCCGATCTACCTGGGCGCCATCGGGCCCAAGTCGGTCGAGCAGGTGGGCGTGATCGCCGACGGGTGGCTGCCGTTCCTGCTCAACACCGCGGAGCCCGACGTGCTCCTGGACCCGCTGCGGGCCGGCGCGGCCAGGGCCGGGCGCTCGCTGGACGAGATCGACGTCGCGCCCGTCGTGCCCGTCGCGGTCCACGAGGACCTCGAGGAGGCGCGCAACCTGTCGCGCCCGTGGCTGGCCTTCTACCTGGGCGCGATGGGCGCGAAGGACAAGAACTTCTACGTCCAGCTGGCCGAGCTGTACGGGATGGGCGACGCGGCGCGCGAGGTCCAGGCGAAGATGCTCGGCGGCGACCGCGCCGGCGCCACCGCGGCGGTCACGCCGGAGCTGATCGACGCCTCGTGCATCGCCACCACCCCGGCCGGCCTGGACGACAAGCTGGCGGCCTACGAGGCGGCGGGCGTGGACACGATCGTCGCGGTCCCCGGCGGCGACCGTCCGGCCACGATCCGGATGCTGGCCGAGGCCACCTCGCGCGAGCGCGTTGGCTGACGAGCCGCAGACCGCGGCGCCGTCCGGGATCCCCGGGTCGGACCTGCGGGGCCCCTTCCCCGTCGGGCGCTACGCGGCGTTCCTGCGCGACGAGCTGCGCAAGCGCGCGCGGGTGCAGCTGTTCGGGGAGGTCTGGAACCTCGGCGGCTCGCGGGCCAAGGTCTACTTCGAGCTGCGCGACGCCACCGGAGCCATCCCGTGCTCGATGTGGCGCAACGACTTCGACGCGTTGGACGTGGGCGCCGAGGCGCTGGCCGACGGGGCGCAGGTGGTCGTGGCGGGCGGGCCGGACTTCTATCCCGGCAGCCGCACGTCCTCGCCCTCGTTCTCCTTCGCCGTGGCCGACCTGCGCGTGGCCGGCGAGGGCGACCTCCTGGCCCAGCTGGCGCGCCTGCGCAAGCAGCTGGACGCCGAGGGCCTGTTCGAGCCGCAGAAGCGCCTCCCCCGCCCCGCGCTCCCGCGCACGATCGGCGTCGTGACGGGCGAGCGGGGCAAGGCGCGCGACGACGTCCTGGCCGGGCTGCGCCGCCGCGGCTGGGCCGGGCGCGTGGTGTGGGCGTTCGCCCCGGTCCAGGACCGCCATGCCGCCCCCCGGATCACCCGCGCCCTCCAGGACCTCGCCGCGCTGCGGCCCGATCCCGGCCTCCCCCGATCGCGCGGCTCGGCCGGCGTCGACCTCTCCGGACCGCGCGGCTCCGGCGGCGTCGACGTGATCGTCGTCGCGCGCGGCGGCGGCTCGCTGGCCGACCTGTTCGCGTTCTGCGACGAGACGCTGTGCCGGACGGTGGCCATGCTCCCGGTCCCCGTCGTCGCCTCGGTCGGCCACCACACCGACCGCACGCTGATCGACGACGTCGCCGCCGTCTCGTGCTCCACGCCGACGCACGCCGCGGAGAGCGCGGTGCCGCTGCACTGTGCCGAGGCGCGGGTGTCGCTGCGCGCGGCCGCGGAAGCGCTGGCGCG
>DATLOP010000306.1:0-9174 GCA_035536255.1 Solirubrobacteraceae bacterium | reverse complement strand
GTGCGCCGCGCCGAAGGCGTCGTTGACGTAGACGTCGGCCATCCGGGCCAGCGCGCGCGCCAGCTCCGGGTCGTTGCGCATCTCGCCCGGCTCGTAGCGGACGTTCTCCAGCATCAGCAGCCCGCCGGGCTCCAGCGCCTCCACCAGCGCCTCGGCCTCGGGACCGACGACCGCCGGCGCCGCCTCCACCGGCAGTCCCGTCAGCTCGGACAGGCGCTTGGCCACCGGGCGCATCGACAGGTCGGGCTCGCGGTCCTTCGGGCGGCCGAGGTGTGAGACAAGCACCCCGCGTCCGCCCCGGCCGCGCACCGACTCCAGCGTGGGCAGGGCGGCGCGGATGCGGGTGTCGTCGGCCACCCGGCGACCGTCGAGCGGGACGTTGAAGTCGACGCGGACGAGGACGCGACGGCCGTCCACGTCGACGTCGTCGACCGTCCTCACAGGAGCTTCTGGACCAGGTCCACGACCCGGTTGGAGTAGCCCCACTCGTTGTCGTACCAGGCCACGACCTTCACCAGGGTGCCGTCGATGACCGCCGTGAGCTCGGAGTCGAAGATGGCGGAGTAGGGCGAGCGCTGGATGTCGGAGGAGACGAGCGGGTCCTCGCTGTAGGACAGGATCCCGGCCAGGGCGCCGGTGTCGGCGCGCTGCGCGAAGGCGGCGTTGACCTCCTCGGCGCTCGTCTCGCGCTCGGCCTCGAAGGTCAGGTCCACGACCGAGCCGGTGGCGATGGGCGCGCGGATGGCGAAGCCGTGCAGCTTGCCCTCCAGCTCGGGGACGACCGCGCCGATGGCCTTGGCGGCGCCGGTCGACGTCGGGATCAGGTTGATCGCGGCGGCACGGGCGCGGCGCAGGTCGGAATGCGGCAGGTCCTGGAGGCGCTGGTCGGCCGTGTAGGCGTGGATCGTCGTCATCAGCCCGTGCTTGATGCCCACCGTGTCCTGGAGCACCTTGGCCACCGGCGCCAGGCAGTTGGTCGTGCAGGACGCGTTGGAGATGACCTGGTGGGCCTCGCGGTCGTAGGCCTCGTCGAAGTTGACCCCGAGGGCGACCGTGACGTCGGGGCCCTTGGCCGGGGCGGTGATCACGACCTTCTTCGCGCCGCCCTCCAGGTGCTTGGCCGCGTTCTCGCGATCGGTGAACAGGCCGGTGGACTCGATCACGATGTCGGCGCCCAGCTCGCCCCAGGGCAGCGCGGCGGGGTCGCGCTCGGCCAGGACGCGCAGCTCGTCGCCGTCCACGACCAGGCCGGTGTCGGTCGCCTCGACGCTGCCCGGGTACGGGCCGAGGATCGAGTCGTACTTCAGGAGGTGCCCGAGCGTCTTGGAATCCGTGAGGTCGTTGACCGCCACCCAGTCCACGTCCACGCCGCGCTCCTGGGCGGCGCGAAAGACGTTGCGACCGATCCGGCCGAAGCCGTTGATCCCCACGCGTACCGGCATGTCTGCGAACGTCCTCCTGCGACGGGAAAAAGGAAAGACCGCCGTCGGAGCCTCCGGGCGGCGGGCGGCGAACCCTATCAGCGGCTGATCAGCTCGAGGCGCTGCCCGTCGGGGTCGCGCAGGGCGCCTCCGTAGCCGCGCGGGCCGTGCTGGGGACGGCCCCCCGGCGCCCCGGCGTCGCCGCCGCCGGCCTCCAGTCCGGCGGCGTGCGCGGCGTCCACCGCCGCCTTGCCCGCGGCCCGCAGGGCCAGGTAGCCCGCGCCGGCCGGGCGCATCTCGCCGGCCGCGATCTCCAGCACCGGGCCGTCCACGCCCCACGCCAGGTCGCCCGTGTCCGCGGGCATCCGCCGCGCGCCCAGGGCGAAGAAGACGGCGTCGTAGAACGTCGCCGAGCGGTCGAGGTCGGAGACGGCGAGCAGGACGTGGTCGATCACGGCGCGGCCTCGCGCGGCGGCTTGTTGATGTCGCGGTGCGCGACCGTCACGACGTACTCCGGGTGGGGCTCGTAGTGGCGCAGCAGGTGCTCGGCGATCGCCACCGAGCGGTGGCGCCCGCCGGTGCAGCCGATCGACACGAGCAGGTGCGCCTTGCCCTCGCGCAGGAACTGCGGCAGCAGGTAGTCCAGGAACGGGATGAGGTGGCCGTAGAGCTCCTGGAGCCCGCCGTCGCGATCGATGTAGCCCACCACCTCGGGGTCCAGCCCCGTCTTGAGGCGCAGCCGCTCCTCGTAGTGGGGGTTGGGCAGGTAGCGCACGTCGAAGGCGAGGTCGGCGTCGCGCGGCGGGCCGTGCTTGTGCCCGAACGAGGTGAACGTCACGGCCAGCCGGGTCGGCACCTCGGCGGGCAGCAGCTCGTCGGCCAGCTTGCGCCGCAGCATCGCCGTGGTCAGCCCGCTGGTGTCCATGACCAGGTCGGCGCGCTCGCGGACGGGGTCGAGCATCGCCCGCTCGCCCGCGATGCCCTCCTCCACCGTTCCCTCGGGGGCCAGCGGGTGACGCCGGCGGGTCTCCTGGTAGCGGTTGAGCAGGGTCTGCTCGTCGCACTCCAGGAAGATCACGCGGTGGGCCACCCCGCGGGCGTCGAGGTCGTCCAGGACCGCCAGCAGGCCCTCGAAGTACTCGCCGCCGCGCACGTCGGTCACGATCGCCGCGCGCTCCACCGACGACCCCTCGTGGGTGAACAGCTCGGCCAGCGAGGCCATCATCTCCGGCGGGAGGTTGTCCACGCAGAAGTAGCCGGCGTCCTCGAACACGGCCATGGCGGTCGACTTCCCCGCGCCGGAGAAGCCGGTGATGACCACGAGGTCGGCCAGGTGCGATCTGGAGGGGGCGGCGGTGCTCACCGGCCGGTCTTGTTGAGCATCGCGTACAGGTCGCGCGCCACCTTGCCGGGCAGGCCCGGCGTGGCCTCCAGCTCCTCGCGCGTGGCCGAGACCACGGCCTCGGGCGAGCCGAAGTGGCGCAGCAGCACGCGCTTGCGCACCGGCCCGACGCCCGGCAGCTCGTCGAGGATCGACGTCGTCATCGCCTTGTCGCGGCGCGAGCGGTGGTGCTCGACCGCGAAGCGGTGGGCCTCGTCGCGCACGCGCTGGAGCAGCTGCAGCTCGGGCGTCTCGTGGTCGAGGACCAGCGGGGCGGCGCGGCCCGGGACGAACACCTCCTCGATGCGCTTGGCCAGCGACACGATCGTCACCCCGCGCTCGCGGAAGCCGCGCAGCGCGACCAGGCCGGCGCCGAGCTGGCCCTTGCCGCCGTCGATCACGAGCAGGTTGGGCAGCGCGGCGAACGACTCGTCGCGCTCGGGGTCGTGGGGCGAGCGGTCGTGCTGGTCCTCGAAGCGCGCGAGCCGGCGGCCCAGCACCTCGTTCATCGCCGCGAAGTCGTCCGACGCCCCGTCCCGCAGGCCGCGGATGCGGAAGCGCCGGTAGTCGGACTTCTTCGGCGCGCCGCCCTCGAACACCACCATCGAGGCCACGTTGTGCGTGCCCATCAGGTTGGACACGTCGAAGCACTCGACCCGCACCGGCGGGACGTCGAGCCCGAAGGCCTGCTGCAGGCCCTCCAGCGCGGCGACGCGGCGCTGGCGGCGGCGCTCGTCCTTGAGGCGCTCCTGGTCCAGCGCGAAGGCGGCGTTGCGCTCGGCCAGCTCGAGGATCCGCCGCTTGTCGCCGCGCTCGGCGACGCGGATCTCGACCGGGCCGCCGCGGCGCGCGGCCAGCGCCTCGGCGAGCGCCGGCATCGGGCCGGCCTCGCGCTGGACGACGATCTGCGGGGGGATGGCCATGGAGTCGCCGTAGTACTGGAGCGCGAACTGCTCGACGACCTCGGGCAGCGGGCGCTCGCCTTCGTTGGCAAGGTAGAAGGACTGCCGGTCGGAGAGCACGCCGTCGCGGACCTGGAAGACCTGGGCGTTGGCGTCCACCCCCTCCACCGCGACGGCCACGGCGTCCAGCGTGCCCACCGACTCGTTGGCCACGCGCTGGCGCTCCAGCAGCGAGCGGACCGCCTTGAGCCGGTTGCGGAACACCGCCGCCTGCTCGAACTCCTGCCCGGCCGACGCCGCGTCCATCCGCTGCTGAAGCTCGCGCTCGATCTCCTGGTAGCGGCCCGAGAGGACGGCGACCACGCCGTCGATGCTGTCCCGGTAGCGCTCACGGTCGACGTAGCCCACGCAGGGCGCCTCACAGCGCTTGATGTAGTAGTCCAGGCACGGCGAGCCGCTGCGCCGCCCGGGCTCGGCGCCGTCGCAGGAGCGGAACAGGAACACCTTCTGCAGCAGGTCGAGCGTGCCGCGGACCTTCTTGGCGTTGGAGTAGGGCCCGAAGTAGGCGCGGTGGCGCCGGTGGCGCTCGCGCGTGAAGTAGACGCGCGGGAAGTCCTCGTCCAGGCTGATCGCGATGTACGGGTAGGACTTGTCGTCGCGCAGCCGGATGTTGAAGCGCGGCTTGTACTGCTTGATGAAGTTCTGCTCGAGCAGCAGCGCCTCGGCCTCGGTCGAGGTCACCGTGGCCTCGATGTTGTCGATCAGCGGCGGCAGCTCGGTCGGTCCGTAGCGCGTGCGCCCGGAGAAGTGCGAGGCCACCCGCTTGCGGATGCTGCGCGCCTTGCCCACGTAGATCACGCGGCCCTTGGCGTCGCGGAACAGGTAGACGCCCGGCTGGTCGGGGAGGGCGCGGCGCTGCTCGGTGAGGCGGTCCGTGGCCTTGGCTGCCATCCCTTCGAGGATAGGGTGCGGCGGTGACCGTCAACCTGTACTCCGACACCCAGACGCGGCCCACCGAGGGGATGCGCCGGGCCATGTCCGAGGCCGAGGTGGGAGACGAGCAGCGCGGCCTGGATCCCACCGTCAACGACCTGCAGGAGCGGGTGGCCGCGCTGCTGGGGCACGAGGCGGCGCTGTTCCTGCCGTCGGGGACGATGTGCAACGCGATCGCCTTCCGGCTGCACCTGCGCCCGGGCGGCGACGAGGTCCTGCTCGACCGCACCGCGCACCCCCGGGTGGCCGAGGCGGGCGGGCCGGGCTCGATCTCGGGCGCGCAGCTGACGCTGCTGGACGGCGACGGGGGGATCTTCACGCCCGAGCAGCTCGCGGAGGCCATCCACCCGGCCGCCGACCGCTACGGCCCCCGCACGCGCCTGGTCTCCGTCGAGCAGACGACGAACATGGGCGGGGGCCGGGTGTGGCCGCTGGAGGCCGTGCGCTCGGTGCTGGAGGTGGCCCGCGGGGCGGGGATGCGCGCGCACCTCGACGGGGCGCGGCTGATGAACGCGGTCGTGGCGTCCGGGGTGGCCGCCGCGGACTGGGCGTCGGAGTTCGACACGGCGTGGCTGGACTTCACCAAGGGCCTCGGCGCGCCGGTCGGCGCCTGCCTGGCCGGGTCGCGCGAGCTGATCGAGGAGGCCTGGCGCTACAAGCAGATGTGGGGCGGGGCGATGCGCCAGGCCGGCGTGGTGGCCGCGGCCGGGCGCTACGCGCTCGACCACCACGTCGAGCGCCTGGCCGAGGACCACGAGAACGCGCGGGCGCTGGCCGCGGGGCTCGCGGAGGTGCCGGGCGTGTCGATCGACGTCGACCGCGTGGAGACGAACATCGTGATCTTCTCCGTGGCCGATCCCGAGTCCCTGGTCGCCGCGCTCGCCGCCTCCGGGGTCGAGGTGTCGCGGGCCGGGCGCGCGTCGGTGCGCATGGTCACGCACCTGGACGTCGACCGCGCGGGGTGCGAGCACGCGGTGGCGGCGGTCCGTGAGGCGCTGGGCGCCGCGCGCCCGTCGCGGTAGGCGCGATCATGCCGGGCGCGGCCCGGCCGAGCGGCGTAGACTCGTTCGCCGTGGGTGCGACGACCGCGTATCGCACGTGCCCGTTCTGCGAGGCGACGTGCGGGCTGGAGCTGACGCTGGAGGACGAGCGCGTGACCCGCGTGCGCGGCGACGAGGCCGACGTCCACTCCCACGGCTTCCTGTGCCCCAAGGCGATGGGGCTCAAGTCGCTGCACGAGGACCCCGACCGGCTGCGCACCCCGCTGGTCGGCGGCGAGCCGGCGACGTGGGACGAGGCGTTCGCGGCGATCGACGCCGGCCTCTCCCCCATCCTGGCCCGCGACCGCAACGCGGTGGCGACGTACATCGGCAACCCCAACGCGCACAACCTGGACTCGCTGGTCTACGGGCCGGTGCTGTCCCGCGCGCTGGGCTCGCGCAACGTGTACTCGGCCACGACGGTGGACCAGATGCCCAAGCACGTGTCGGCCGGGCTGATGTTCGGCCACCCCCTGGCCATCCCCGTGCCCGACGTGGACCGCTGCATGCACCTGCTGATCCTCGGTGCGAACCCCCTGGCCTCCAACGGGTCGCTGCTCACCGCGCCCGACATGCGGGGCCGGCTGCGGGGGATCCGCGAGCGCGGCGGCAAGATCGTCGTGTTCGACCCGCGGCGGTCGCGAACGGCGGAGGAGGCCTCCGAGCACCACTTCATCCGGCCCGGGACCGACGCGCTGCTGCTGTTCGCGCTGGTCGACGTGCTGTTCGAGGAGGGGCTGGCCTCCCCCGGACGGCTCGCCGGGCTCGCCGGCGGCGCCGACGAGGTCCGCACGCTGGCCGCGCCCTTCACGCCGGACGCCGTGGCGCCGGCGGGCGGGATCGCGGCCGGCGAGATCCGCCGGATCGCCCGCGAGCTGGCCGCCGCGTCGCCGGCCGCGGTGTACGGCCGGATCGGAACGTGCACCCAGGAGTTCGGGACGCTCGCGTCGTGGCTGGTCGACGTCCTCAACTTCCTGACGGGGAACCTGGACCGCCCGGGCGGCGCGATGTTCACGCGCGCGGCCGCCGGCTCGCGGACGGCTCACGACGGGGACGGCCGGGGCCGCGGGCTGGCGCGGGGACGTTGGGCGTCGCGCGTCCGCGGCCTGTCCGAGACGCTGGGCGAGCTGCCGGTGGCGTGCCTGGCCGAGGAGATCGACACGCCGGGCGAGGGGCAGGTCCGGGGGCTGATCACCCTGGCCGGCAACCCGGCGCTGTCCACGCCGAACTCCGGGCGCCTGGCGCGGGCGCTGGAGTCGCTGGAGTTCATGGTCAGCGTCGACATCTACGTGAACGAGACGACGCGGTTCGCGGACGTCGTGCTGCCCGGGGTCTCGCCGCTGCACAAGCCGCACTACGACCTGGCGCTCTATCAGCTGTCCGTGCGCAACGTGGCCAACTACTCGCCCGCCGTGCTGCCGCTGCCGGAGGGGGCGCAGCCGGAGTGGCGGACGTTGCTGCGGCTGGCCGGAGTGGTGTCCGGCCAGGGTCCCGACGTCGACGTGGACGCCCTCGACGACATGGTGGCCCTGGAGGTCGCACGCCGCCAGACGGCCGAGCCCGGCTCGCCTTTGGCCGGCGCCGACCCGGCCGCGCTGGTGGAGGCGTGCGGGGGGCGGCGCGGTCCGGAGCGGGTGCTGGACGTGATGCTGCGCGGCGGGCCGTACGGCGACCGGTTCGGACTCGAGGGCCTCGAGCCCGCGGCGCCGGCACTCTCGCTCGACGTCCTGGAGGCCGCGCCCCACGGGATCGACCTGGGGGCGCTGGAGCCGCGCCTGCCGGGCGTGCTGCGCACGCCGAGCGGGCGGGTGGAGCTGGCGCCGGCGGAGATCGCCGCCGACGTGGAGCGCCTGCACGGCGCGCTGGACCGCCACGTCAACGGTTCCGTCGTCCTGGTGGGACGCCGCCAGCTGCGGTCCAACAACTCGTGGATGCACAACCTCGAGCCGCTGGTGAAGGGCAAGGTGCGCTGCACCATGCACGTGCACCCCGACGACGCGGCGCGCTTCGGGCTCGAGGAGGGCGCACTCGCCCGGGTCACCTCCGCGACCGGGGAGGTCTCGGTCCCGGTCGAGGTGACCGACGCCGTGATGCCCGGCGTCGTGAGCATCCCCCACGGCTGGGGCCACGACGTCGACGGCGTCTCGATGGAGGTCGCCACCGCCCACGCGGGCACCAACTCCAACACGCTGGCCGACGAGTCGCTGGTCGACGCGGTGTCCGGCAACGCCGTCCTCAACGGCATCCCGGTCGAGGTCGCCCCGCTCCGCGCGGCCGAGCCGGCGCTCGTCTAGCCCGTCGGCCCGGACCGAGGGCGAGGGCGCCGCCGCCACCGGCGCAGTCCGCCGGGCTCGACGTCGTGCGTGAGGCAGACGCCCGGGGCGGCGAACACCAACGCGACTCCGGCGAACACCGCAACGTCCGCTATGCCCGTGAACCCGTCGGCGAGCTTCACGTACACGTACGCCCCCGCCACCGCGAGAACGTAGGCCGTCACTAGCCGAAGTCCGTCACTCATAGGTATCAGTCTAGAGTTGTGAGACGCCAGATCAAGGCAGCGAACCCCAGCGCTCCGCCAATCTGCCCTCCGCGCTCCGCGGCGCCGAGCGGGTCGATGTCGATCCCGACGTCGCGCGCCAGCGACGCGACGACGAAGAACGAGGTGCCCACCAGCGCGGCGCCGCCCGCCACGACGGCTCCACCTTCGGCGAGCAGGGCGGCGAGGTCCTCGGGTTGGCTCACTTCACGAGCCGCACGGCCAGGCCGGTGAGGGCGGTGGGGTCGCCGGCTCCGGTGAGCAGGCCGAGGATCCGCGCGACGTAGCCGCGGGTCTCGGGGTAGGGCGGGATGCAGCCGCAGCGGGCGACGGCGCCCGGGCCGGCGTTGTAGGCGGCCAGGGCGAGCGGGACTGAGCCGAATCGCCGCAGCAGGTCGCGCATCATGTGCGCCTGGGCGTCGATCGCCGCCGGGGCGTCGAACGGGTTGCTCAGCCCGTAGGCGCGCGCGGTGCCCGGCATGAACTGGGCGATCCCCTGCGCGCCCGCGGAGCTGGTCGCGAACGGGTTGAAGCCGGACTCGGCGTAGAGCTGGGCGCTGAGCAGCGCGGCGCTGACGCTCCAGCGCATCGCCGCCCGGTTGATCGCCGGCGCAAAGCGCGCGGGCACGAAGTCCGGCACCCCCCGGCCGGTGCGCCCGTCTCCCCCGCCCCGGATCCCGAACCCGACCGACACCGAGCCCGGGTTGCGGGTGAACCCGAAGTGCCAGGGCTCCCAGGAGTAGCGCTTGAGGAACCCGAAGCGCGTGGCGTTGCGCGCCAGCCACCCGTACGCGCCGGGCGGCCCCAGGTCCAGCTCGGTCGCGTTGCGGTGCAGCGACCGGCCGGGCGGCGCGACCCAGCGCGGGTCGGGGTGGCGGGCGAACAGGATCGCCTGCTCGGC
>DATLOP010000305.1:0-2731 GCA_035536255.1 Solirubrobacteraceae bacterium | reverse complement strand
GGCGCGGCTGGACGCCGCGGGGCGGCCGTGGGGGCTGGGGGCGTCCGACGTCACGGCGCTCACGGGCGCCGGCGCCGTGGTCGCGCTGATCCTGGGTGCGCCGCTGGCGGGCGCGCTGCCGGGAAGGCTGCCGCTGCTCGCGGCGCTGGCGCTCCCGCTGGCCGGGTTCGCCGCGCCCGACCTGCTGCTGGCGCGGCGCGCCCGGGCCCGGGGCCGGCGGATGGAGGCCGACCTGGCGGACCTCCTCGACCTGCTGCGGGTCGCGATCGCGGCCGGGCTGTCGCCGGGCCGCGCGCTCGGCGAGGTCGGCCGCCGCCACACCGGCCCGCTGGCGCGCGAGTGGCGCACGGCGTCGGCGCAGCTCGCCCTCGGCGTCCCGCGCGACGACGCGCTCGGCCGCCTGGCCCGGCGCTGCCCACCCCCGGCCATGACCACCCTCACCGCTGCGCTCGCACGCGCCGAGCGCCACGGCGCGCCGCTCGCCCGCACGCTCGCCGCCCAGGCCGCCGAGGCCCGGGCCGCCCGCGCCCGGCGCATCCGCGAGCACGCCGCCCGGGCGGCGCCGAAGATCCAGCTCGTCGTGGCCCTCCTGCTGGTGCCCAGCGCCATGCTGCTCGTGGCCGCCGCCATGGTCGGCGCGTTCGTGGACTGACCCCGATGGGGTGGTCGCCGCGGCGAGCGGCTCCGGCGGCCAGACTGGATATTGAGCGCTACTTGAATAACGACCATTATCTTGATATCCATCCGAGCATGCTCCGGCCTGCCGACCACTCGCTTCCTCCCGGCCCCGCCATCCCGCCCGCGGCCCAGCTGCTGTGGTGGACGGTGCGGCCCGGCGTGTGGCTCGAGCGCTGTCACGCGCGCTACGGCGACGTGTTCACCATGCGCACGCCCGGCGCCGAGCCGCTCGTCTTCCTCGCCGATCCCGGCGACGTCAAGACGGTGTTCACCGCGGACCCCGAGGTTGTCCCCGCCGGGGTGGGGCGCGACGGCATCCGCCCGATGTTCGGCGACAGCTCCCTGCTGCTCCTCGACGGCGCCGAGCACCTGCGCCGGCGCAGGCTCCTGCTGCCGCCGTTCCACGGCCGCGCGATCGCCGGCTACGCCGCCACGATGGAGGAGGTCACCGAGCGCGAGCTGGCGCAGTGGTCGCCGGGCCGGCCGTTCCGCCTCCAAGACGCGCTCCAGCGGATCACGCTCGACGTGATCCTGCGCTGCGTCTTCGGCATGGAGGACGGAGCCCGCATGGACGCCCTGCGCGAGCGCCTGCGCAACCTGCTCGCGCTCACGGCCTCGCCGCTGGCCTTCCTGCCCGTCGCCATGCCCGTCCTGCGCCGCGGGTTCCTCGGGGACCGCTTCCTCGCGCTGCGCGCCAAGACCGACGCGCACATCTACGACGTGATCCGCCGGCGCCGGGCCGCCCCGGACCTCGACGAGCGCGAGGACGTCCTGTCGCTGCTGCTGCGCGCCGCGGACGAGGACGGCCGGCCGCTGGGCGACGAGGCGCTGCGCGACGAGCTGATCACGCTGCTGCTGGCCGGCCACGAGACGACGGCCACGGCGCTCGCCTGGACCTTCGACGCGCTGTGGCGCCACCCGGCGGGCCGCGACCGCCTGAGCGCGGAGGCCCGCGACCCGGACGCGCCCGGCGACTACGCCGACGCCGTGATCCAGGAGACCCTGCGCCTGCGCCCGCCGATCGCCTTCGGCGACCGGACGCTCGCCGCCCCGCTGGAGCTGGGAGGCCACGCGCTGCCCGCCGGATGCCGAATCGCGCCGTGCATCTACCTCGTCCACCGCCGCCCCGACGTCTACCCGGCGCCGCGCGCCTTCCGGCCCGAGCGCTTCCTCGAGCACCCGCCCGAGACCTACACCTGGCTGCCCTTCGGCGGCGGCGTCCGGCGCTGCCTGGGCGCCAGCTTCGCCACGCTGGAGATGAAGGTCGTCCTGCGCACGATCCTGCGCCGGCGGACCGTGGGCCCGGCCAGTTCCCGGCCGGAGACGGCGCGCCGGCGCTCCATCGTGCTGGCCCCGGCCCACGGCTCGCGCGCCGTCGTGGAGGCGGCGTGACGACGACGAAGCGCCTGACCCGCGACGAGCAGCGGGCGCGCACGCGGGCCCGGCTGATCGCCTCCGCGCGGACGGTGTTCGCCCGCCGCGGCTACCACCGCGCGTCGCTGGAGGACATCTCCGAGGAGGCCGGGTACTCCACGGGCGCGATCTACTCCAACTTCGACGGCAAGGAGGACCTGTTCCTGGCCGTGCTCGAGCGCCACGTCGCCGATCGCGTCGAGGCCGTCCACCGCGCGGTCGCCGCCGCCTCGACCCCCGCGGAGCGCGTGCGCGCGGCCGCCGACGACTGGATGCGCTTCCTGCGCGAGGACCCCGACTGGTACCCGCTGTTCATCGAGTTCTGGGCCTACGCGGTCCGCGACCCGCAGCTGCGCGACCAGGTGGCCGAGCGCTTCCGGGTGATCCTCGACAACAACGCGGGCCTCGTGCGGGCACGGGCCGAGGAGCTCGGCGTCCCCGTGACCGACGAGGTCGTGGCGATGGGCGGTCTGTACGTGACCGCGCTGGCCGACGGGCTGGCCCTGATCAAGCTGCTGGACCCCGGCGCCGTCCCCGACGAGTTCCTCGCCGACGCGATGTCCGGGCTGGCCGCCGTCCGTCCCGGGGTTGGGGATGCGGGCTAGGGCGGCCGCCGCCGCGCTCCTGGCCGTCGCGCTGG
>DATLOP010000304.1:0-2134 GCA_035536255.1 Solirubrobacteraceae bacterium | reverse complement strand
GATCGGCGCCGTGCGCCGCGGGACCGGCGGCGCGCTGTTGGTGGTGGGGGAGGGCGGGATCGGCAAGTCGCGGCTGGTGCGCGAGCTGCGCGCGGCCTTCGAGGCCGGCGGCGACGACGGGCGCTGGCTGCACGCCCGCTGCGCGTCGTACGGGGAGGACGTGCCCTACCGGCCGGTCCGCGCGCTGCTGCTGGACTGGCTGCGCGCGGGAGGGGACGGCGCACCGGCGCAGCGCCTGCGCGCGGCATGCCGCGACGTGCTGGGCGACGACGCCGAGGGGGTCGAGCCGTTCCTGCTCGCGCTGCTCGACGAGCCGGGCGAGGACGGGCCGGTGCTGGCGCCCGAGGGCGTCCAGGCGCGCACCGTGGCCGCCGTGGCGGCGCTGCTGGGGGCGCTGGCGGCGCGCGGCCCGCTGGTCGTGACCCTGGACGACCTGCACTGGGCCGACCCCTCCAGCCTCGAGCTGCTGGACTCGCTGCTCGAGCTGACCGACGACGCCGCGCTGCTGCTCGTCCTCTCCGCCCGCCCGGAGCGCGACCACGGCTCCTGGGGGCTGCGCGAGCGCGCGCTGCGCGACCTGCCCCACCGCGCGCACGAGCTGAGCCTCGACGTGCTGGCCGGCGACGACGACCGTGCGCTGCTGGACGCCCTGGTCGGCCGCGGCGCGCTGCCGCCGACTCTCGAGCGCCGAATCCTCGAGCGCGCGGAGGGCAATCCGTTCTACCTGGAGGAGACGGTGCGCTCGCTGCTGGAGACCGGGGCGCTGGCGCGGACCGCGGACGGGTGGCGGCTGGACCCCGAGGCTGAGGTCGAGGTGCCCGAGACCGTGGAGAAGCTCGTCCTGTCGCGGATCGACCGCCTGGGTCCCGACCGCCACGCCGTGCTGTCGGCCGCCGCGGTGCTGGGCCGCCAGTTCGACCTGCCGGTGCTCGAGCGCGTGATGGACGGGAACGATCCCCGCCCGGCGCTGCGCGACCTCCAGCGGCTCGAGCTCGTGCGCGAGGGCCGGCGCTGGCCGGTGCCGGAGTACAGCTTCCGCCACTCGCTGATCCAGGAGGCGGCCTACGGCGCTCTGCTGCGCCGCCACCGCCAGGAGCTGCATCGCCGCGCCGCGGCGGCCATCGCCGAGGTCCACGCCGCCGCGCTCGACGACCAGGCCGGCGTGCTGGCGCGCCACCACCACGAGGCCGGCGACCTGGAGCAGGCGTACGCGCTGCACGGGCGCGCCGCGGACGCGGCGCTGCGCATCCACGCCCAGGAGGAGGCGCTCGAGCACCTCGACGGCGCCCTGTCCGCCGCCGCCGCGCTGGGGCGCGGGCCCGAGGACGCCGAGGTCCGGCGGCTGTTCGCGCGGCGCGGCGGCGTGCGCTACGCGGCCGCCGGCGACTTCGAGGGCTCCACGGCCGACCTGCGCACCAGCGCCCGGGGCGCCCGCGCCGCCGGCGACGCCGCGCTGGAGGTGGAGGCGCTGCTCTCGCTGTCCGGCACGCTGCGCCGGTCGGACTGGGCGGCCGCGGTGGAGGCCATGGACGAGGCGGTGGCCGTGGCCCGCTCACTGGGCGACCCGGCCGTCCTCGCCGGGGCGCTGGCGCGCCAGTCGATCACCCACGCCAACCTCCTGCGCCTGGAGACCGCCCAGGCCGTCGGCGAGGAGGCGCTCCAAACCGCCGCCGGCACCGACGATCCGCGGGCCCGCATCGCGGCGCTGGACGCGCTGAAGCTCACGGCCCTGATGCTGGGCGACCTGCCCCGGCTGGACGCCCTGTGCGGCGAGCTGCTGGAGCTGCTCGACAACCTCGCCTCGGCGCCCGAGACGGCCGACGGGCCGGGCCTGCTGCCGCGCGTGTACCGGGCCTGGGCGCTGCAGGAGTCGGCGTTCGTCCCCGCGGGCGCGGGCCGCTGGGAGGACGCCGAGGGCCGGCTGCGCGCCGGGCTGGACCTCGTCGAGCGCGACGGCTACGTCACGTACAAGCCGCTCTTCCTCGACACGCTGGCGCGACTGCGCCGCGGGGCCGGCGACCTCGCCGGGGCGCTGGCCGCCGCCGACGAGGGCGCCGAGCTGGCGCGCCGGCGTGGCAACCACGAGTGGCGGGCGTGGCCGGAGGCGACGGCGGGCTGGGCGCTGCTCGGGGCC
>DATLOP010000303.1:0-4168 GCA_035536255.1 Solirubrobacteraceae bacterium | reverse complement strand
AATGGTCCGCCAGCTCACCGCGTCGCTGGACCTCCTGACGCGCGCGCTGCCGCTGCTGCTGATCTTCGCCCTGGTGCTGTTCGTCAACACCGAGATGTGGCAGGTGTTCGGCGAGGTGCCGGACGGCTTCCTGGCCGCCATCTTCGCCATGTTCGTCGCGCTGGGCGTGGTCTTCCTGGCCGGGCGGCTACCGCGTGAGGTGCGGGCGCTGGAGCGCGAGGCCGGCGCGGGCGGGCCGCCGCTGGAGAGCCGCCAGCGGCGCAACGTGGCGCTGGTGCTGTTCATCTCGCAGGCCCTCCAGGTCCTCGTGGTGGCGCTGTCGGTCGGGGCGTTCTTCGCGCTGTTCGGCGCCTTCGCGGTGACCGCGGGCGTGCAGGAGACCTGGCTCGGGCGCGCGCCCGACGAGCTGGCGTCGGTCGACCTGCTGGGCGGCACGGCCCTCGTCACGGCCGAGCTGCTGCGCGTGGCGGGCGGCATCGCCGCCTTCTCCGGGCTCTACTACGCGATCGCGGTGCTGACCGACTCGACCTACCGCGAGGAGTTCCTGGAGGAGCTCACGGGCGAGATGCGCGCGACCTTCGCGGCGCGGACGCGCTACCTGTCGCTGCGGGCCGGCGCGCCGCCAGCATGAGGTTGTAGAAGACCTCGGGCGGCAGGCGGCGCTCGAGCAGGCCGCGGTCCAGGCGCTGGAGCAGCAGGTAGCCGCGGTAGGCGTACTGGCGCCACAGCCAGGGCACGTCGGCCGGGTCGGCGCTGGCCTCCAGCGTGCGGTTGGCCCAGCCGAACCACGACGCCAGCAGCTCCTCCCCGTGCACCCGCACCGAGTCCAGGCCGGCGCCGGTGGCGAAGGCGCGCAGCTCGGACGGCGCGAACGCGTGGACGTCGACGACGGCCTCCAGCCCGTGCTCCTCGGGCGCCGCGCCGTTGCCGTTGCCGTGGGCCGGGTTCTCGGCCGCGCGCAACGCGGCCCGCCATGCCGGCGCCAGCGCGACGGCGCCGCGCTTGGGGATGGAGGCCAGCCGGTCGCCGTAGCGCGACGGCTCGCCGGCGAAGGCGAGCCACCCGCCGGGGCGCAGGACGCGGTGGAACTCGGCGAACGCCTGCCCCAGGTCGGGGATGTGGTGCAGGACGGCGTGACCGAGGACCAGGTCGAAGCTTGCGTCGGGCAGCGGCAGCGCCTCGGCGTCGCCGGCCACCGTCTCGACGTCCAGGCGCAGGCGCCGGGCATTCTCGGCCAGCGTCTCGAGCATCCCGGGGGAGATGTCCATGCACACGGCCTGGCCGACCACGCCGGCCTGCATGAGGTTCAGGGAGAAGTAGCCCGTGCCGGCGCCGACCTCCAGGGCGCGGCCGAAGCGCTCGGGCCGGCGGCCCAGCGCCTTGCCCAGCTTGGTCAGGACCTGGGCCTGGCCCACGGGGCCGAAGTCGATGCCCCACTTCGCGTCGTAGCTCTCGGCCGCGGCGTCGTGGTAGCGGGTGTTGACGTCGCGGATCTCGGCCGCGGTCGCGGGGGCGGGCATAGGGGGCGAAAACTGTAGCGTTCATCTGCGTGCCGGAGGCCTACCTCCAACGCGACCAGCCGCCCGGGGTGCCGCCGCTCGCGCTGACGGGGGAGCGCACGCTTCCCGACGTCCCCGAGGAGAACTACTGGTACCGCCGCCACCTGGTCGTGTACGAGTGGATCGCCGCGCAGGTGCGCGGCCTCGACGTCGTGGACATGGCCAGCGGGGAGGGCTACGGCGGCGACGTGCTGGCCCGCGGCGGGGCGCGCAGCGTGGTCGGCGTGGACGCCAACCCGGAGGCCCACGAGCACGCGCGGCTGCGCTACGGGCGCGACGGGCTGCGCTTCGACCGCGACCTCGTCCAGACGTGGGACGGCGAGGTCGACGCGGTCACGTTCCTGCAGACGATCGAGCACGTGGAGGAGCCGGGGGAGATCCTCGAGCGCTTCAAGGCCCTGCTGCGACCGGGCGGCGTGGCCTTCGTCTCCACCCCCAACGTGCTGACGCTGGCGCCCAAGGGCGCCGAGCGCTCGGGCAACCCGTGGCACGTGCGCGAGTACCGCGCCGAGGAGTTCGCCGGGCTGCTGGCCGCGCACTTCTCGCAGTTCGAGCTCTTCGGCCTCTACCACGCGCGCAAGCTGCGCGTCCACGACTGGGCGCTGCGCGCGGGCTGGGACGGCGTCCACCCGCGGGTCGGGCTGACCGGCGTCTTCTACGGCTGGTTCACGCCGGCCATCGGCGTGCGCGACTTCCGCCTGCGGGCCGGGACGCCGCCGCAGCTGCAGAAGGCGCTGGACTTCGTGGCGGTGTGCCGGCCGTGAGGCCCGAGCCCGCGGGCGAGCTGGCCCTCGTCCTGCACACCCACATGCCCTACGTCGAGGGCTTCGGGACCTGGCCGTTCGGCGAGGAGTGGCTGTTCGAGGCGATGGCCGGCAGCTATCTGCCGCTGCTCGACGTGCTCGACCGCGCGGACGGGGCGCTGACGCTGTCGCTGACGCCGGTCCTGGCCGACCAGTTGCAGTCCGCCCGCCTGGCCGAGCGCTTCCGCGCCTTCGTGGAGGAGGTGCGCGAGGACAGCCACGCGCGCGACATCGCGGGGCTGCGCGAGGGCGGCCACGAGGTGCTGGCGGCCGAGCTGGAGCGCTCGCGGGAGGACTACCGCGCGGCCACCGCGCGCCTGGACGCGGCGGGCGGCGACCTGCTGGCCGCGCTCGCGCCCCACGTGGCGTGGACGTCCGCCGCCACCCACGCCGTCCTCCCGCTCCTGGCCACCGACGCCGGCGCGCGCCTGCAGGTCCAGCTCGGGGTCGACTCCCACCACGCCCGCTTCGGCGGTGACTATGGCCGGCCCTGGCGCGGCGGGTTCTGGTTGCCCGAGTGCGCGCACGCCCCGTGGCTGGACCCGCTCCTGGAGGAGGCCGGCGTCCACGCGACGTGCGTGGACCTGACCGACGTCCTGGGGCCCGGGTCTCGCGCGCACCTGCGTCCGCTGCGCAGCCCGGACGGCCCCGTGCTGGCGCCGATCGCCCGCGACGTGGTGGAGCTGGTGTGGAGCGACTCCGGCTACCCCGCCCACGCCGCCTACCGCGACTACCACCACCACACCGTCCACCACCACCGCCCGTGGGACAACGGCGGGCGCGCCTACGACCGCGAGCTGGCCGCGGCCACGGCGCGCGAGCACGCGGCGGACTTCGTGGCCCGCGTCCGCGAGCGGGTGGCGGGCGGCGGGCTGTGCGTGTGCGCGCTGGACACCGAGCTGCTGGGGCACTGGTGGCACGAGGGCCCGGTCTGGCTGAGCGCGGTGCTCGACGAGGCGGCGCGTCAGGGCCTCGCCCTGACCGGGCTCGACGACGCGCTGGAGCGGCATGAGGCCGTGCCCGTGGCCGACGCGCTGGCCGGCGTCGAGCCGTCCGGCCCCGCCGCGCTGGCCGGCGCCGAGCGGGCCGGCCCCGCCGCGGTCCCCTCCGAGCTGCCGGTCACCACCTGGGGCACGCCGCGCGACCTGTCCACTTGGTCGGGCCCGCGGGTCGCCGACCTGGCGTGGCGGGCGCGCGCGGCCGAGCTGCGCGTCCTGCGCGCGGGACGCGACGCCGGACCGCGGGCGCTGCGCGAGCTGCTCGCGCTGCAGTCCTCGGACTGGACGTTCATGGTCACCCGGGAGCTGGCCGGCCCGTATCCCCGGGGGCGCGCCGACGCCCATGCCGTCGCGCTGGACGACGCCCTGCGGCTAGGCTCCCATGCCGAGCCCGCCCTGCGCGACCTCGCACCGGCGCTCTCCGCTTCCGCCCTGCCCGAGCCGTGAGCCGCGTCCTCATCCTCTCCTGGGAGTTCCCGCCCCTGATCGAGGGCGGACTGGCGCGCCACGTGCGCAAGCTCACCGAGCAGCTCTCGGCGCAGGGAGTGGAGGTCCACGTCCTGTCGCGGGGCGACGAGTCGATGCCGGCCGAGGAGGAGGTCGACGGCGTCCACGTCCACCGCGTGCGCGAGCCGCGGCGCCCGCGCGACCTCGGGGAGTTCGTCACCTGGGTCGAGCACATGAACGCCGACATGCTGGCCGCCGGCGTCGAGCTGGGCGACCGCCACGACTTCGACGTGGTCCACGGGCACGACGGGCTGGTCGCGGTGGCCGGGGACCACCTGGCGCGGCGCTTCCGCTGCCCCCT
>DATLOP010000302.1:0-5332 GCA_035536255.1 Solirubrobacteraceae bacterium | reverse complement strand
GGCACCAGGTTGCGCAGGATCGGGTCCAGCTGGCCCAGGACCGGGCGCAGGTCGTCGAGCACCCTCCCGACCGCCGGGACGCCGGCCCGCGAGGCGGTGATCAGCGGGTCGAGGTCGCGGAAGAACGCGCGCAGGTCGGGGGCGAGCGCGGCCAGGTCGATCAGCGTGGGCGACAGCTCGCGGGCCGCCGGGCGCAGCTGGGTGACCACGGGATTGGCGTTGCGGGCGAAGCGGTCCAGGCGGCGCAGGGTGAGCCGGCTCTCGCGCTCGAAGGTGGGCAGCGCGATGAAGGTCTCCTGGAGGCGCCGGTTCTTGTCCGCCGTGGTTTGGAACACCGTGTTGGCGTTGACGATCAGCCCGCTCAGCTGGCCGCGGCGCTCGGAGAGGGCGTCGAAGACCACCCCGGTGTTGCGCACCAGGCGCTGCACCGCGCCCTCCTGGGAGACCAGCACCTTGAGGAGGTCGTTGGTGTCCTCGGCGAACGGCGCGAGGGTGGCGAAGGCGTCCGAGAGGTCCTGCCCGCGTCCGCGCACGCCGGCGGCCAGCGCCTGCTGCCACACCTGGAGCGCCCGGCGCGTCGGGTCGTCGAAGGCGCGGAAGATCTCGTCGAGCTCCACGGTGGGCGAGACCCGGGCCGGGCTCAGCGTCCCGCCCTCCTTCAGCTTCGCCGCGGCCGGCGTGCCGGGCGTCAGCTCGACGTAGGTCTCCCCGAGCAGCGTCTTCTGGCGCAGGATCGCCCGGGCGTCGGAGGGCAGCGGCGCGTAGCGCCGGTCCAGCTCGACCGTGGCCATGTTCAGCCCGTTGCGGTTGAGCTTGACCGTCTTGACCTTGCCCACCGGGACGCCGGAGATCCGCACGTCGGCCTCGTTGGCCAGCTGGGTGGCCTCGCGGAAGGGGATCTTGAACTGGTACCCGCGCGGCTTGAGCGGACTCGACCCGCCGAACGCCAGCCACAGGAACAGCAGCAGCCCGAAGCACGACAGCGCGAACGCCACCATGACGAAGATCCGCGCGAAGCTGGGGGCTTGCTTCTGCATCAGCCGAAGGGGGAGGTCTGCTGCGGGCACACGCCCGCGCTGTCGGGGACGTTGGTCAGGCCGATGAGCAGCTGGAGGCTGGGGCTGGTGGAGGCGATCTGCTTGAGCAGGCCCAGCGACGAGCAGGAGGCCAGGAACAGGCCGCGGCGGATCGGGCCGTGCGCGTCCTGGGTGGAGAAGATCGAGTTCGCGGCGTGGTTGGCCCAGGAGGCCCAGAACAGGTAGCCCTCCTCGGGGCCGGGCGGGTTGTAGGCCAGCTCGTTGAGCAGGTAGTTCGCCACGCGGAACGTGGTCGTGAGGTTGGGCGTGAGGACGGACAGGTTCTGGGCCGCCGGGCGCAGGTCGCGCACCACGGGCAGCGCGGCGCGCGCGAACGGCCGCAGCTGCGTGCGGACGATCGGCTCGGTCTCGCGGAAGAACGGGCGCACGGCCACGTTGGTCGGGCCCAGGGCGCGGGCGGTCGGACGCAGGGCCTGGAGCGTCGGCCCCAGGACGCCGGCCAGGCGGTTGGCCTTGGTCAGCCCGACCTGCGTGGCCTGGAGCGTGCTGGGCAGCTCGCGCAGCGTGGCGCGGATGTTGGCGTCCTGCGCGGCCAGGCGGGCGAAGACGTCGTTGGAGGACTCCACGAAGGCCGCCAGGTCGTCGTCGCGGCTGGCCAGCGCCTGCGAGAGCAGGCCGAAGTTGTGGACCACGCGCGCCAGGTTGGCCCGGCGCGCGCTCAGCGCCCGCGTGATCCGCGCCCCGTCGCGCGCCGTGGGCTCGAAGCGCTTGAACGTCGCGGCCAGCGCCGCCGCGTTGCCGCGCAGCCCCTCCCCCGCGCCGCCGAGCAGAAGCCGCAGGTAGTCGCGGGTGTCGCGGTCCAGCTGGGCCAGGATCTGGTCGGGGTTGATGTCCGGCAGCGTCTGCGACACCGGGACCGACCCGCCCTCGGGGATCTCCCCCGCCGTCACGCTGCCCGGGTCCAGCTCGAGGATCATGTCCTTCAGGCCGGTCTTGGGCCGCAGCAGGATCGTGGCGTCGCGGTAGATCTTCGAGTACTTGCGCCGGATCTTCAGCTCGACCTGCGCGCGGCCGTCCTCGAGCCGCACGTCGGAGATCTCCCCCACGTTGACCCCGGCAATCGTCACCGTCTGGCCCTGGCCCGGGGTGACCGCCTGGGCCGTGCTGAAGTCGGCCTTGAGCTTGTAGAAGTCCGTGCCCACGAGCGGCACCCACTTGGGCAGGTGCAGCCGCTGGTTGGACAGGATGTAGCCGCCCACGCCGGCGGCGATCACGATCAGCACCAGCACCGCCGCGAAGTCCTTCCAGTGCTTGCGGATCGCCATGGTCACGGCTTGGCCCCCTGCCACGGGTTCAGCCGCTGCGCCAGCTCGTCGGCCAGCGAGGGGGTGTCGGGGCGGGCGCGGGCCGCGCGCGCGTCGCGCACCCCGGTGGCCAGCGCCTGGGTGCGGACCGGCTGCTCGACGCCGCCCGTGGCCGCCCCGTTGAGGTTGGGGATGGGCTGGGTGGCGCACTCCACGTCGGGCCGGTAGGGCGGCCGGCGGCCGGGGAAGCGCGGGCGCGTGCCCAGCGGCTTGACCACGGCGTTGCCGAACAGCGGGTCGCCGCCGGCCGACGTCCGGCCGGTCGAGACGGTCTGGGAGCCGCCGCCGACGTTGAAGCGCACGTACTGGCCGTTCCCGTCGAAGTTCTGGCTCTCCCCGGCCAGCGCCACCATCGTGTACCAGAACTCCTTGTAGTTCTCGACGCCGGAGGTGAGGAACCCGTCGTTGATCTTCACGTCGCCGGTGGGCAGCACGACCTTCGTGAGGCAGCGGTTGACCTTGTCGATCTGCGGCAGCAGCGCGATCGCGCCGTTGGTCAGGCGGGCCAGGGCGGCGGTCGTGGGCTGCAGCTCGCGCGCCACGCCGCCCAGCTCGCGCGGCCCCAGCAGGCGGGTGGTCTGGCGCAGCCAGGGCAGCGCCGCGTCGATCGTCTCGGGCGTCGTGCGGACGCCGGGCAGGATCTCGCGGGCGAACGCGCGCGTCGGCGGGAACGCGCGGTTGAGGCTGGCGAAGGTGGCGTTGGCGGTGCGCAGGGTCGGCGCCAGCAGCCGGATCGACGCCTGCAGGTTGCCCGACTCCGACGCGAACGCGCCCATGGTCACGTTGAGGTTGGTGATCAGGCTCTTGAGCGCCTCCTCGTTGCGGTTCAGCGCCGCCGCCACGGTCCCGAAGGACTCGATCAGCGCGCTGAGGTCCCCGGGCTGCGTGCCGAGCAGCGCCTGGTTGACCAGCGACGCGTCGCGCAGCGCGGGCCCGCTGTAGCGCAGCGAGTCGTTGAGCGCCTGGGCCGCGTTCTCGCCGCGCACGTCGGGATCCTGGTCGGCGTCCTGCGCCGGGGTGGGCCGGCGCTCCAGCGCAGCGCCGTAGTTGCGCAGGACCTCCTGGAGGTCGGAGCGCGCGTCGGACTGCAGCGCGGTCAGCACCTGGTCGAGCTGGACCGGCGACGAGGTCTGCGTGGCCGGGATGCGGTCGTTGTCGTCGAGCTTGGGCGCCGACGGCGTGCCGGGCCGCAGGTCGACGAAGAAGTTGCCCTCGAGGAAGATGCGCGGGCGGATCTTCAGCGTGGCGTCCCTGTGGATCGGCAGCGCGCTGTCCTGCAGCTCCATCGTGACCACGGCGGCCTGGCCGGTCCCCATCCGCTCCACGCTCTTGACCTTGCCGACGTTGACGCCGGCGATGCGCACCGGCGACCCGGGCCGCACGTTGTTCGCCGTCTCGAACACCGCCTGCAGCCGGTAGCCGTGGGTGAACGGGATGTCCTTGCTGAACCCGAAGTACGTGATCAGGACCAGGGCCGCGATCAGCAGCGCCCCGGCCCCGACCGGGCTCATGCCGCTTCCGCCCCTCGCGCGCGCGCCGCGGGCCATCAGCCGCCGCCTCCCGGGATGCTCGGATCGCGGCGCGTCTGCTCGGTGGTGGCGGACTGGGTGCCGGGCACGTTTCCGATCACCGTGCGCCCGGCCAGATAGGGCTCGTTGGCCGCCTCGCACTCGCGCGGCTGGCCCGGCGACGCCGTGTTCGGGTACGGGTTGGCGTGCAGGTGGTTCTCGCGCGACGGCCCGTTGGCGGGCGCGGAGGACGGGCCGCTCTCGTTGTTGGGGTTGTTGGGGCCGCCGGGCGTGAGGACGACGATGAAGCGCTGCCAGGTCCCGTTGACGTCGCCCTCCGAGAGCAGGCTCGCCGTGTTGCGGAAGAACAGCGTGGCGTAGTTGCACACGGTCTGGGCGGGCGTGAGCGAGCGCAGCGTCGGGTCCAGCGAGCGCACGAGCCGCGTCAGCCCGCGCACGCCCATCGGCACCTGCGGATCGCTGGCGAAGCGCTCCAGGGACTGGAACAGCGGGATCAGCCGGCGGTTGAGGATCTGCGAGCGGATCAGCGTCGGCGTGCCGATCTCCAGCGCGCCGGCCAGGTCCGGCGCGGCGCGGCGCAGCGCGGCCACGCCGGGGCGCAGCTCGCGGAACAGCGCCTCGTTGTTGGCCAGGAAGACGCGCAGGAAGGGGAAGTCGCGGATCGCCTCGTCGAGGGCCGGCGGGCCGCCGCTGATCGACTCCTGGATGTACGGGCGGGCCACCTCGGCCAGGGCGCGGAACGTCACGTCGAGGTTGACGAACAGCTGTGCCTGCTGCTCGGCCACCGGGGCCACCTCGGACGCCGCGGCGTTGAGCGCGACGAAGAAGCGCGCCAGCTCGGTCCGCGGGTCGGCCAGGTTGCGCATCACCCGCTCCAGGTTGGGGAGCAGCTGCGGGAGCACCTCGATCGCCTCGTTGAGCGAGGCGCCGCGCCCGGCCAGCGCGTTGCCGAACTCGCGCAGGTTCTCCTGGGCGGCCTGGCGCGTGGGCTGGTCGAAGGTGTTGAAGACCTGGTCGATCTCCACCGGCTCGGGCTTCGCGTTGGCCAGCGGGATCGTGTCCCCGGCCCGGAACGACGGCGCGGCCCGCCCGCCCGGCAGCCGGCGCTCGCCCAGGGCGATCTCCACGTACTTCAGCCCCAGCGCCGAGCGCGAGCGCACGATCAGCGTGGAGTTGCGGGGCAGCGGCTCCACGGTGGTCTGCAGCTTGAGCGTGAGCACGGCCGACACGCGGCCGTCGCGGTGCTTGCGCGGCCGGATCGCGCTGACCACGCCGACGCGCGAGCCGCCGATCCGCACGTCGTTGCCCTTGACCAGGTTGGTGGCGTTGGGGACGTCGGCCTTGAGCTCGTACACGGGGACGAAGGGCAGGCCGTTGTTGGCGTTGTAGGCCAGGAAGACGG
>DATLOP010000301.1:0-7452 GCA_035536255.1 Solirubrobacteraceae bacterium | reverse complement strand
GGTGCACAGCTCGCGCGGGGGGATCCGGAGCGTGACGTCGAGCTGGGCGAGGCGCTCGCGCAGCGGTCCGTTGGCGGCGACGCCGCCGCCGGCGGCGAGGCGATCCAGGCCCGTATCCGCAAGCGCGCGCTCGCAGCGCATGGCGAGCGCCTCGACGATCGCGTGCTGGTAGCTGGCCGCGAGGTCGGCGCGGCGCCGGGCCGTCTCGGCCTCGCCGAGGTCGCGCGTGGCGTAGAGCAGGGCCGTCTTGAGCCCCGCGAACGAGAAGTCCAGCCCCGCCACCCCGCGGCCCGTGGGGAAGTCGAAGGCCCGCGGGTCGCCGTCCGCGGCCAGGCGCTGGAGCGCCGGCCCGCCGGGGAAGCCGAGGCCGAGCAGCCGCGCGCCCTTGTCGAAGGCCTCGCCGGCCGCGTCGTCCAGCGTGCGTCCGAGCACCTCGAAGCGGCCGGGCTCGCGCACGTCGGCCAGCAGCGTGTGACCCCCGGAGGCGATCAGGCACAAAAACGGCGGCGCGAAGTCCTGGGGCTGCAGCTCGGTGGCGGCCACGTGGCCGTGGAGGTGGTCCACCGGGGCCAGCGGCAGGCGGCGGGCGGCGGCCAGCGCCTTGGCGGTCTGGAGTCCGACCAGCAGGGCGCCGACCAGGCCGGGGCCGCGGGTCACCGCGACCAGCTCCGCGTCGTCCAGCGTGGCGCCCGCGCGGGCCAGCGCGTCGTCGACCACGTCGTTGACCAGCTCCAGGTGGTGGCGCGAGGCGAGCTCGGGGACGACGCCGCCGTAGCGGTCGTGGATGCCCTGCGAGGAGATGACGTTGGCGCGGATCGTCCCGTCGGCCGCCACCACGGCCGCGCAGGTGTCGTCGCAGCTGGTCTCCAGCGCGACGATCAACGGCCGGGGACGCGAACCCCGGCCGGGATGTCCGCGAGCGAGCCGGTGAGCGTGGCCGGCGTGCGCCACATGAT
Source organism: Solirubrobacteraceae bacterium (assembly GCA_035536255.1). GTDB lineage: Bacteria > Actinomycetota > Thermoleophilia > Solirubrobacterales > Solirubrobacteraceae > AC-38. The sequence continues at coordinate 6,496 of DATLOP010000301.1, read as the reverse complement.
GAGGGCGTCCTCGCCGTTGTCCTGGTAGTAGCGCCGCCGCGTGCCGGCCGCCCGGAAGCCAAAGGTCTCGTACAGGGCGATCGCGCCGTCGTTGGACTGGCGGACCTCCAGCGTGTACTGCGCCTCGTCGCCGCCGGTGCTGTCCAGCAGCCGCTCGATCAGCTCGCGCGCGATGCCCTCGCGGCGGCGGCCGGGGTCGACCGCCACGTTCATCAGGTGCCACACGCGGTCGTAGCGCGAGCACACGAGGTAGCCGACCAGCTCGCCGTGCACGGTGGCGGCCAGGCAGACGCCGGACGGCTTGCTCAGCTCGAGCACGAACATGGCCAGCGACCACGGCGTGGGGAACGACCGGCGCTCGATCGCGATGACCTGGGGCAGGTCGGAGTACGCGAGGCGGCGGACCTCGAGCGGGGCGGCGGGCCGGGTGAGGGTCTGGGGAGTGCTCATGCCTGGCGGGGCCGGGCGTCCGGCGCCCGGATGTAGTGCGGGACGACGGCGCCGATCCCCGCCGGCGTGGCTCCGGCGCCCAGCCGGCAGACGTGCCGCGCGGCGATGCGGTGGAGCTCGTCGCCGTCCGGCGGGATCGCGGCGCCGGCGGGTTGCAGGTGAGCGCGAAATCGTACCGCCCCGTCGCCGAGGGCCAGGGGGGGTAGGGCCGGCGGGGCGCCGCCGGCCAGCGGGGGGCCGGCGGGCGGGGCGAGCTCGCGCAGCCGCGCGGCCAGGTCCTCGGGGGCCAGGGCGGTCGGGGCCATGACCTCGGTGTCCCCCGTCCAGGCGGCGGCGAACACCTCGCCGCGCCGGGCGTCGATCGCGGCGACCGTCGTGCGGTCGCGCTCGGGCGCGTTGAGGGCCAGCGCGCGCAGCGTGCTCACGGACACCAGCTCCGCGCCCGTCGCCTGGGCGAGCCCCCGCGCCGTGGCGATCCCGATCCGCAGGCCGGTGAACGACCCGGGCCCCACGCCGACGGCGATCCGCCCCACGTCCCCCATCTCGCACCCCGCGGCCGCCAGCACCTCGTCCACCAGCCCGAGCAGGCGCGTCGCGTGCCCCGGGCGCTCGTCGGGGCCAGGGTCGTGGCGCGCCTCGAAGGCCACGCCGTCGTCGCGCAGCAGCCCCGCCACGGTGGCGGGGGTGGCGGTGTCGAGGCCCAGGACGGTCACGGGCGGGCCAGCACCACCGACGTCTCGACCTGGCGCTCGGGGATCGTCCACTCGAGGACCCGGGGGCGGTCGGCGTCGCGGCAGGGCCGGACGCTCCCCATCAGCGCACCTCCACGCGGCGCCGGTCTCCCCCGGCGTGCTCCAGGCATACCCGCACGGTCACGGGGAGGTCGCCCTCCGCCCGCTCCGGCCACTCCACGAAGGCGACGGCGTCCGGGGTCAGGTAGTCGGCCAGCAGCGCCGGGTCCTCGTCCTCCAGCCCGTCCAGGCGGTACAGGTCGAGGTGGGACACCGGCACGCGGCCGGAATAGCGGCGCCCGATGGTGAACGTCGGGCTGGTGATCGGCCCGGACACGCCGAGCGCCCGGGCGGCGCCGCGCACGAACGTCGTCTTGCCGGCGCCCAGCTCGCCGGACACCAGCACCACGTCGCCCGGCCCCAGGCGCTGCGCGAGCCGCGCGCCCGCGGCCTCGGTGTCGGCGGGCCCGGCGGTCTCGAAGGCGTCAGGCAATCGGCCGGCGCACGCGGACCCGCAGGCCGGCGCCGGTCATCAGGAAGCCCAGGCCGAGCAGGGCGACCAGCCCGGGCTCGGAGCCGGTGCGCGCCAGCTCGCCGGCGGGCGTGCGGGTCTGCGCCGCCGCGCTCTCCGACGTGCCGGGCGGGCTCGTCGACAGCTCCTCGCCGGTGCCGTTGCCGCTGCCCGAGCCGGAGCCCGGCTGGGCCTGCGCGCGCTGCTCGCCCTCGAAGGGGTCGCCGTACTGCGTCTCGCCCGCGCCCTGGGCGAAAGCCCCCGCGGGGAGGGCAAGCGACGCGGCTACGGAGAGCGCAGCGATGCGGCGGGGGTCGGCCATCCGCCCGGAACCATAGAACAAGCGGCGGCGGTACCGTGACGCCGATGGCCGACCCGCTCCACGTCCTCGTCCTGGTGGACCGCGATTGGACCCATCCCGAGGCCGGCGGGACCGGCACGAACCTGTACGGACAGGTCTCGCGCTGGGTCGCCTGGGGGCACCGGGTGACGGTCGTCGCGGGGTCCTATCCCGGCGCCGCGGCGCACGAGAAGCTCGACGAGCGCCTGGAGGTCCACCGCGTGGGCACGCGCCTGACGGTGTTCCCGCGGGCGGCGTGGCTGGTGTGGCGGCGCAAGCTCGCGCGCGACGCCGACGTGACCCTGGAGGTCGTCAACGGCATCCCCTTCTTCACGCCGCTGTGGCTGCGCACGCCCCGGGTGGCGCTCGTCCACCACGTCCACCGGCGCATGTACGTGGCCGAGCTGGGCCGCCGCGGCGCCCTGGCCGCCCTGGCCCTGGAGACCCTGCCCCTGCGCTTCCTGTACCGGGCCACGCCGTTCACCACGGTCTCGCGCGCGGCGCGCGACGACCTGGTGGCGCTGGGCGTGCCGGAGTCCCGCGTCGAGGTCGTCCACAACGGCGTCGAGTCCGACCGGTTCCACCCCGGCCGGGCCGCGCCGGACCCGACGCTCCTCTACCTCGGCCGGCTCAAGCGCTACAAGCGCATCGAGCACGTGCTCGACGTCCTGCAGGCGGTGCCCGGCGCGCGGCTGGAGATCGCCGGCGACGGCGACCACCGCCCGGCGCTGGAGGCCGAGATCGAGCGCCGCGGGCTGGGCGAGCGCGTCACCATGCACGGCTTCGTCGACGAGGAGCGCAAGGTCGAGCTGTACGGGCGCGCGTGGGTCGCGCTCACCGCGTCCTCGGCCGAGGGCTGGTGCCTGACGGTGATGGAAGCCGCGGCCTGCGGGACGCCCAGCGTGGCCCTGCGCGTCGGGGGCCTGCCCGAGGCGATCGTGGACGGGCGCACGGGATTCCTGGCCGACTCGGTGGACGAGCTGGCCGAGCGGGTGGGTGAGACGGTGGCCGACGGGGCGCTGCGCGAGCGGCTGGGCGACGCCGCGCTGGAGCGGGCGCGCACGTTCACCTGGGAGCGCACGGCCCACGAGACCCTGCACGTCCTCGAGGCCCAGCGCACGGCCGAGCGCCAGGCCCTGCGCGGGATGCTGGCCCAGTCCGAGACCGCCAAGGCGCTGGGTCTGGCCGCCGCCGTGATGGCGGCCAACGTCGTCTCGCTGCTGTTCACCGTCGTCTTCGCCCGCGTCCTGGGGACCGAGGGCTACGGGTCGCTGGCCGCGCTGGTCTCCACCTTCCTCATCCTGTCCGTGCCCGGCCTGGCCCTGCAGGTCGCCGCGGCCCGCGAGACGGCGCTGGGCCGGCTCGGGGCGGGCGGGCGCCTGGCCGCCACGCACCGGCGCTGGATGCTCGAGCTGGGAGGCTGGGCGCTCGCGCTCCTGGTCCTCGGCGTCGTGCTGCGCGACCCGCTGGCCCACGTGATCGGCGTGCCCGACGAGCCGTGGGCGGCGGCGGCGGTGCCGGTGACCGGCGTGGCCTGGCTGGCGCTGTCGATCGAGCGCGGGATGCTCCAGGGCGTCCGGGCCTACAAGGCGGCCGGGCTGAGCGTGATCCTGGAGGCGACGGGCCGCCTGGTCCTCGCCCTGGCCCTGGTCGGGGGCGGGCTCGACGTGACCGGCGCCTACCTGGCCTCCCCTCTCGCCATGGCCGCCGCCGCCCTCATCCTGGCGACCGTCCTTCGCCGGCGGCTGGGGCAGCCAGCGCGGGACGTTCGGCCGAGGCGCTTCCAGCGGCTGGTCGCCGGGGCGTGGGCGCCGGTGCTCGGCTTGACGCTCGTGGCGGTGCTGCAGAACATCGACGTGATCATCGTCAAGCACCGTGTGGGGGGGGATGAGGCGGGCGCCTATGCGGCGGCGGCCGTGGCGGCCAAGGTGGTGATCTGGGTCGGGCTGGGGCTGGCCTACTACCTGGTCCCCGAGGCGGCGCGCCGGGCGCAGGCCGGCCTGAACCCGCGCGGCGTCCTGACGCGGGCGCTGGCCATCGTCCTGCTGCTGGCCGCGCCGATGCTGGCCGTCTACGGCGCGGTGCCGGGCTTCGTGCTCCAGGCCGGCTTCGACGTGGACGTGGCGGGAGCCAACGGGGCGCTGGTCGTGCTCGGGGCGGCGATGACGCTGCTCGCGGTGGCCTCGCTGGCCGTCCAGTACATGCTCGCCATCGAGCACTACGCGTTCATGTGGCTGCTCGCGGTCGTGGCCGCGATCGAGCCGTTCCTGCTCTCCAACGCCGGCGACAGCCTGGTCGGGCTGGCCGCGCTCGTCCTCGCGCTCCAGTGCCTGGCCGCGGGCGGGATGCTGGCGCTGTCCTTCCGCGCGCCGCGGCGCCCGGCGCCCGCGCTGCCTTGACCGGGCCCACCCTCTCCGACGCCCCCGCCGCGACATGACGGGCCGGCGGTTGTCCGACGCCCTCGCCGCGGCCGCCGAGGTCGAGGGCTGGCTGAGCGACGATCAGGCGGGGCGGCTGTGGGAGCGCGCGGCGGCGGTCGCGCCCGGGGGGACGATCGTGGAGATCGGCTCCTACCGCGGCCGCTCGGCCATCGTCCTGGCCACGGCGGCGCGCGAGGGCGTCGAGGTCGTGGCGATCGACCCGCACGCCGGCAACGACCGCGGGCCGCGCGAGATCCACGGGACCTCGGCGCAGGGCGAGGCCGACCACCGCGCGTTCCTGGACAACCTGGCGCGGGCGGGCGTGGACGGCCGGGTGCGCCACGTGCGGGCGCCCTCCCAGGACGCGCTGGACGCCGTGGCGGGAGCCGTCGACCTGCTCTACGTCGACGGGGCCCACCGCTACGGGTCGGCCCGGGCCGACCTGGCGCGCTGGGGCGCGCGGGTGGCGCCGGGGGGCACGATGCTCGTGCACGACGCCTTCTCCGCGGTCGGGGTGACGCTGGCCCTGGCCACGCTGACGTTCCGCTCCGCCGGGTGGCGCTACCACGGGCGCTCGCGCTCGCTGGCCGAGTACCGCCGCGAGCCGCTCGACGCCGCCGCGCGGCGGCGCAACCTGCGCCGCCAGCTCGCCGAGCTGCCCTGGTTCGCCCGCAACCTGGCGCTCAAGGTGGCGCTGACGGCGCGGCTGCGGTCCGGCGAGTGGCCATACTGAGCCGATGACCGAGGCGGTCCTGGCACGGACGCGCGACGCCGCGCCCGACGCGCTCAAGCCGCCGCCCGGCAACCCGCGCTTCCCGCTGTTCGACTCGCTGCGCGGGCTGGCCGCGCTGGCCGTCGTGTGCACGCACGTCGGCCTGGCCTCGGGCGCCAACCAGGAGGCGTTCTACGGCCCGATGACCGCGCGGCTGGACATCGGGGTCACGCTGTTCTTCGTCCTGTCGGGCTTTCTGCTCTACCGCCCGTTCGTCGCCGCCCGCCTCGAGTCGCGGCCCGCCCCGCGCCTGCGCGACTACGCGCGGCGCCGCGTGCTGCGGATCGTCCCCGCCTACTGGCTGGCGCTCACCGCGCTGGCCATCTGGCCCGGCCTGGCCTTCACCGGACCGCGCTGGGCCTACTACGGCTTCGTCCAGAACTACGACCTGACGTGGGTGCTGGGCGGCCTGGGCCAGGCGTGGTCGCTGGCCGTCGAGGCGTCGTTCTACGTCCTGCTGCCGCTCTACGCGCTCGTCCTGGCCCGCCTCACCCGGGGCCGGGACCGCGACCGCACGCTCCTGGTCGAGCTGGGCGCGCTGGCGCTGCTGGCCGCGGCCTCGATCGCGCTGCGCTGGCACGTGCACCACACGGGAACCGGGACGATCGCGCTCTTCACCATCGCCGGGACGTTCTTCTGGTTCGCCCTGGGCATGGGGCTGGCGGTGGCCAGCGCCGCGCTGTCGGGCCGCGAGCGAGCGCCGGGCCCGGTGCGGCTGGTCGAGCGCGCGCCGCTCGTGCCCTGGCTCGCGGCGGCCGGGCTGTTCGCCGTCATGAGCTACACGTTCGACCTGCCCCGCGCGCTGTACGGCACGCGCACGGGCGTCCAGTTCCTGGCCGAGCACCTGGCCTACGGGACGGTGGCGTTCCTCTTCGTCCTGCCCGCGGTGTGGGGCGACGCGCGCGGCGGGCTCCCGCGCCGCGTGCTGGCGCTGCGTCCGATCGCCTGGCTGGGGCTGATCTCCTACGGGCTGTTCCTGTGGCACGCGCGCTGGGTGCAGTGGTTCACCGACCGGGGCGCGCAGGAGTGGCTCCCCCAGCTGGGGTCGGCCTTCGTGGTGATGCTGGCCTGCGTGCTCGCCGTCTCGCTGGCCTGCGCGGCGGTCAGCTACTACGTGGTGGAGCGTCCGTTCCTGCGGCGCAAGGACGGGTTCAGGCGCCGCCACAGGGACAGTCCGAGCAGCACCACCGCGGCCACGGCGACCCAGTGGGCGCCGACCAGGTCCAGCGGGTAGTTGAAGTTGTGGCCCCCGCCCTTCTCGCCGGGCATGAA